>NZ_VTSR01000022.1 GCF_008329715.1 Gimesia chilikensis
CCTGGCAGTCTACAGAAATCAGGAAAACAGCATAAAAAACCGCTCTGGTGGGAACGAACTTAAGAGCGGAGTTACTAGGATACAGACAGCGGGAGAATAATTTGGTGCAAATTGGACTCGAGAGACGAAGTCTTTTATGAGTTCTCCGCGGTCGCTAGGCTTCAACTCAAAAAACTCGCTAGACATTAAATTAGCGCGTCGAAATTCATTCAAATAATTGAGGAGCCCGGGAAACTTTTGCCACTCGATGAATGACGTGAAAGCTAAAATAACTTTTATACCTGGGAATGTTGTGGTATAGCTGCTTAACTTTATTTTTTGGTCAATCGCAACAGTTCGAAACCATTCTTCAACATCAATTTCTTCACTGTCATCACGTAGCCATACTTCCCACCAAAACAGTTCAGATTCCGTAGGAAAAGTATTTTTAGTACCAGTCCAGTAATCTTTAAGTCGAACTGGGCGTATATAATTGATGCCAGATGCTAGTGATTCGTAGCGTGGATTTCCATATTTAGTATTTTTATATTGATAGATTTCAAACTTTTTTTGTAAAGAGTGGAGTTCCTCTTCAGGTATGGCAATCAAAAACTGAAGTCGTCCCTCAAATTCTTTAGCATTGACAACATGGACGCCTTTTGAATTTTCGATTCGATCTAAGTCTAACTTGAAATCTGGACTCTCAATGAAGTTCAAAGGAATAAATTGTAAGTTCTGTCGAACTGGTTCAATTTCTTGCTGCTTTTCTGCATAATGCTTTGCTGTATTAAGATCAGCGAGCAAAACTTGAGCGTGTGTTACTCGATCAGGTTTTTTTTTATCAGAATCACGGGGAGGGAGATTAGTTGTGGTAAAAGTCTCAGACGATCTTGTGTTGTTAAGAATGAGGTTTCTGTAAGCTGTCATTACAATACTTTTTACCTTTTAAAAACTTCTTCTATTTAGGCGTGCCTCAATTTCTTCAATAAGTTTATCAGTTCGGATTGAGCGTCTGTTATCTAAAACTGCTTCCTTTGCTGCTTCATCACAAGCTCGACATATTTCAGCATGGCTTAATCCTTCGGCAGTCTTTGCAACAAGTTTGCGATCTTGTGCATTAAGATTAAACGCTGCAAGCCGGTTTGCAATTAGTTGGTCTATTTCTTGGAGGCATGGAAGACGATATTTTATGATATCATCAAATCGCCTGAATAAAGCCTCATCGAGGATACCATCTAAGTTCGTAGCGGCGATGATCAAACTATCTGAATCATCTTGTTCTAGAAACTGAAGAAACGAATTTAGAACACGTCGAATTTCTCCCACATCATTGTTTCCAGAACGCATAGCCCCAATGGCATCAAATTCGTCAAATAGATAAACACCTGGTGTTTGATGCATTGATTCAAAAATAGCGAAGAGTTTGGCCGCAGTTTCTCCCATGTACTTTGTAAGGAGCGAATGAAACTGGACAGTGAAAAGCGGTAGTTTTAGACTGCCAGCAAGAGCCCATGATGTCATTGTTTTTCCAACACCAGGGGGGCCTACAAGTAGTAGCTTTCTTTTTGCAGTAAGTCCATGTTCCCTTAATTTTGAATGCTGGCGATACTCAATAACTACTTGTTGAAGAAGTTTCATTTGATCTTCTGATAACACCATATCAGTAAGATGTGTTTTAGGATAAGTCGCAGCTAAAAGTGTGGCTAATTCACCACTTGGACGTGCTATCGGTAAGGTGCCGGTAATTTTTGCTTCTCGTTGTTTACCTCTAATTTCATCAACGAGTTCTTTTAATTCAGACCCTAGTTTGCTTTTACCACTCCGTGCTTCATGGGCAGCAATTTGTAAGGCAACCGACACGAATTTTTCATTGTCAGCATCCCCGTAGCTCTTAATTAATGCTTTGATTTGTTGAGCAGTTGCCACTTCTGCCTACCCTTGTTAACAAAATATTATTCTACAACTGAATGAGTAATTAAGCTTTTCACTCGTATTAATTACCTATGGGATAACTAATTTTACTCTTATGCGAGTCCCAAAACCGTGATAAAAGCTTTGATTTGTGGTCGGCATTCTTTATTTGGATAGCGATTGTATGTACACTTATGCGTGGTGGTGTGATGTCCAATTGTATTTGTATCGGCAGGAATCGTTTTTGAAATAACTGATAAGAACGAATTTCTGCATTAGGCAAAATGGGGGGACTGTTCCTCTGGAAACCGAATATGAAAGGAAGAACAATGAAAATTCAGTGCAGAACCAGTCTCATACAATCTGGGTATATCATTGGATTCGTGGTCAAGGATGATATCACTTACGCGTTAGTGGCAGATCGATACGATGGGGCGATTCATGAAATAGAGCGACAGGCTGTATTCGTCGATAAGAAAGAGTTGTAAAGGGGAGAAACAGGGGCAGATCTTTTTAAAACTTAGAACTGCCCCTTTTCCCTTCCTTAAGCACAACCACCTACGGTAGCGGAACATCATCGAACACAAGTTCGCGGCGGTTGTTTGCATCGCCGAAGGTAAAGCGCAGCACCACCGTTTCCGCAGGCTGGAACTTGCCGGACAGGGTGAAGGAGTAGACCTTGGACTGCTGCTCATTCAGATCTTGGGGCAATCCGACGGGGAAGGTGGCGGCGGGCAGCTGCGGAGAATTACAATCCATTTCGGCGATGCCATTGCTGCGACTTCCGATGACGCGACCGTTTGCTGCAATTCTGACTTTGCCGACCAGTGGTTTGCCATCTGTCGTTTCTGCGTTGAAGCCCCACGTTTCGTCTTTGTCTATGAGTTTTTCGATGACAGCGACGACGCGCATCCAGGGCACCGCGTTGTTGCCGGGAGGACGGCCGCCTTCGTCAATCGGCGCTTGCGAATCTACAAACGCAATCCCTTGGGTGATGCCCAGCAGCGAAACGCGATAGTCCCTGTTTTGCTGCACCGATTCGAACGTGGCAATCTCTGATTTCCGCGTCTCTTCTTCAGCATTCGAGAATACGGAAGCCGCGCCTGCGACAACCACGGCAATAACGAAGGTGAGGTGTCGATTCATCGTCGGTCTCCTTTGGTCGAGCTGAGTGGCAGAACTGTTGCTAGACAGAATCGATTACGGGGCGAGCCCTGTTTCGTTTCTGTTCTCAGACATTATCCTGTGAAGTTTCTTCCGACAGGTTCTTCAGCAAGCCGAGTATTTCCAGTGACCGGTCAACATGCTGCTGGTCAGCTCCGATGTACGAAATATCATTAATCAGGTCGCTGATCATGACCGCGATTCTTGCCATGGGGGCTGCAGCATCGCGTTTCGTTTTGATTGACTTCGACATACTCGTGAGTTGTGAGAGCCACGTTGGATAATCGGGGTTTCCTTCCCCGTTTATCGTTTTGTGGCTCCATCTGGCAAACCACTCGAAGAAACGAATCAACTTTGGACTCGCCTTGCGTCTCGTCAAAAGCGACAGGGCGCAGTCCGTAATCGCATCAATGTTCGTTTCGAATTGCCGATCCAGTTCATCGAGATAGGCTTCATCGAAATCGTCTTCTTCGTTCACTGAAACAGGACCCGATAACTTGTGATTAACCCGCACGGACTGAGCCCGACTTTTTCGTGTACGATATCATAATTCCGAATTCCTGTTTGTTAAGTGGAAAACGGAATTAGTTGATTTTAAATATCGCCTGAGTACTGATTTGGAAGTGACACGAATCATAAAAATAACTTGCCCGATATCAAGCTAATACCCCCTCCAGCAAATGATCCTCATCCGCCGGGCCGATCAACCGCTGGTCCAACCCCTGGTACGGCACCTTCAGTTGCCGGGCGTCCAACCCCGTCAGATGCAGAATCGTTGACTGCAGATCCCGCACGCTGGCTTTCTTTTCGGTGACGAAGTAGCCCAGTTCGGCAGCCAATTCGGGGTCTGCCCCCTTTTCCCTCATCCGTCAATAATGCGGCGCTACTCTTTCAGCACCATGTCGATACACATTACCGCAGCCATAATCAATTGCCGCAGTGGATTGTCCTGCGGTATCGTGTCAAACATTTCCAGTACATAGTTGTCGGCACTGGTGAAGAGTTCCTTTCCCATCCCAGACCACTTTTTCGAGACGTGCGCGAAGTCGACGCCATCTTTCATAAAGTGAAAGTTCCAGCCGGTCCATTTCCCTTTTAGCTCACATAAGGGGCTGTCATCCGGCCCTAAAACATGAAATGCACCGCCGATTGAGAAAAACTTTTCTTTGAAGCCGCCGATGTACGTGTCGTTTTTGTCGAATACGGCGACGGTGGATAGAAAGAGTGAAACTCCGCGCGAGATACGAATGACTTGCTCACCCGACGGCGTGCGGATTTGAATATCGAAAGGCGTCATCCGCTTATAGTCTGTGAAGCGGAGCATCTTTGTGAAGGTCCCCAGATTATTCTCGCGGCATTCCAGAATCATTTCACCCGTTTCCGGGTCGTATATATCAAAGTTGTTGGCCGCCTTGAACATACCCACGTGTTCTTTGACGAGATACAAATTGCGATTCAATACGTCGTGCATGCTTTTTTTACCCATGGATTTACGGAAAATGATCTGAATCGCATTCTCAAGTGGTCCGACTTCGCGAAGGAGCCAATCCGCATTTTCTCAATAAACCAAGAAAGCGTTCAATTGTACCCATGTTAACGGATGTGGAGTATTCTGTCTACCGCTTAGACAGGTGATATAACAAGCCAGCGGATCCGGATCATGAAGCTTATCAGAAAGATATCCCACTGCCTGACTGAAACGCTCGCTATCCACCCTGAGGACCACAGACTGAGTCCGAACTTGTCGTGCGCGATATCATCATTCCGATTTCCTGTTATGTTAATAAGGAGAAAGGAATAAATTGTTTTTTGGATATCGCCTGAGAACTCACTTGGAACTGGCACGCATGATGAGAAAATCATCCTCTCCTCAAGCCAGCACCCCTTCCAGCAAGTGATCCTCATCCGCCGGGCCGATCAGCCTTTGGTCTAACCCCTGGTACGGCACCTTCAGCTTGCGGGCGTCCAGGCCGGTCAGATGCAGGATTGTTGACTGCAGATCGCGGACGCTGGCTTTCTTTTCGGCGACGAAGTAGCCGAGTTCGTCGGTTTCGCCGTAGGAGACGCCGCCTTTGATGCCGCCGCCGGCCATCCAGATGGTGTAGCAGTGCGGGTGGTGGTCGCGGCCCAGGAAGGTGGAACCGTTGCGGGCTTCGTTCATCGAGGTGCGGCCGAATTCACCGCTCCAGACGATCAGCGTTTCATCGAGCAGGCCCCGCTGTTTGAGGTCGGTAATCAACGCGTACAGCGGGCGGTCGATGTCTTTGGCCTTGTTCGGCACCGCGGTGATCAGGTCGTTCCCCTTGCTCGTGCCGTGCATGTCCCAGCCGTAGTCGAACAGCTGGATGAACCGCACGCCCCGTTCCACCATCCGGCGGGCCAGCAGGCAGTTGTTCGCGAACGAAGGCGCACCGCCGGTTGTGCCGTAGAGTTCGTGCGTCGCTTTGGTTTCGCTGGTCAGATCGACGGCTTCGGGAACCGACATCTGCATGCGGAACGCGAGCTCGTACTGGTTGATGCGGGTCAGCGTTTCCGGGTTGCCGAACTGCTTGAGCTCGAATTCATTCAGCTTCTTCAGCGCATCCAGGCTTCGCCGGCGGACCTCCCGGTTGATCCCTTTCGGGTTTGAGACATACAGAATCGGGTCGCCGCTGGTCCGGCACTGCACCCCCTGGTAGACGGACGGCAGAAAGCCGCTCCCCCACAGGCTCTTCCCCCCACTTGGATCGCTGCCGCCGCTGAGCAGCACCATGAACCCGGGCAGGTTTTTGTTTTCCGAACCGAGACCGTAGGTGATCCACGACCCCATCGAGGCCCCGCCGAATCGGGGGGCACCGGTATACAGGAACAGCTGGGCGGGCGCGTGGTTGAACTGATCGGTGTGCATCGACTTGATGACGGCCACGTCGTCGGCGACCTTCTGGAAGTTCGGCAGCAGCTCGCTCATCCAGGTGCCACCTTCGCCGTACTGTTTGAATTTGTAGGGCGTCCCCAGCATCTTGGGATGTCCCTTGATGAACGCGAAGCCGCGACCCTTCAGGAACGAATCGGGGCAGGGCTGCATGTTGCGTTTGACCAGCTCCGGTTTATAGTCAAACAGTTCCTGCTGCGGAGGCGAACCGGCCATGTGCAGGAAGATCACGTGCTTCGCTTTCGCGGGCAGACGGAACGGCGGCGCTTCCGGCTGCTCCGGTTTATTGGCGGCGGCACAGTTGTTCTCCGCGAGCATCGCTCCCAGAGCGATCGAACCGATGCCGGTTGACCCCTGGGCGAGAAAGTGGCGGCGGGTCACCGCCTGCAGTTGCTGTTGTTTCAAATTCATCGGTCTATCCTTTCGTGAGAACGCCATCCATGTTGAGCAGCACGTTGGCGATCACGGTCCAGGCTGCGAGTTCTGCGGGGTTGTATTTTTCAGGCAGGGGGTGCAGCGGGTTCTCCAGGAGCTGTTTCGCTTCCTCGGGATGGGCTGCATAGTAGGCCTTTTCAGATTCATAAAGTTCGAGCAGCGGCTGCACCTGCTCGGGTTGCGGCGGACGGAGCAGGCAGAGCTGGAGTCCATACTTGATGCGGGACTCCGTTGTCGTTCCCCCTTCTTCATACAGTCGTCGAGCCAGGGCCTGCGAGATTTCGATAAAGACGGGATCGTTCATCGTAATCATCGCCTGCAGCGGCGTATTGGTGTTGATGCGGCGGATCGTACAGATCTCCCGGCTGGGCGCATCGAAGGTTGCCATCGAAGGGTAGGGGACCGTACGCCGCCAGAAGGTATACAGCCCCCGGCGGTAGCGATCCTTGTCTTTGCTGGTGGCCCAGGTCCGCTGACCGTTGAACGCAGCCCGCCAGATGCCCTCGGGTTGCACCGGGTAGACGGACGGCCCGCCGACCTGCTTCGTCAGCAGACCACTGACGGCCAGTGCCTGGTCGCGAATCATCTCCGCCGACAGACGGAACCGCGGTCCGCGGGAGAGCAGCCGGTTCTTGGGATCTTTCTGAATGTGAATCGGCTCTGTCGTCGAAGACTGCCGATAGGTGTTCGACATCACGATGGTCTTCAGCAGGGCTTTCATGTCCCAGCCGTTCTCAACGAATTCGGTGGCCAGCCAGTCCAGCAGTTGCGGATGACTGGGGAGCTCGCCCTGGGTGCCGAAGTCTTCTTCGGTCACGACCAGTCCCGCCCCAAACAGCTGTGACCAGTAACGGTTCACGGCGACCCGCGCGGTCAGCGGGTTGGCTGGATCGGTGAGCCACTTCGCGACTGCGATGCGGTTGTTAGGCGTCTCTTTCGGAGCCGGGTTGAACGAACTCAGCAGCGCTGGTTCGACCAGGTCGCCCGGCTGCAGGAAGCTGCCCCGCACCATGATGTGCGTTTCCCGCTGCTTGTCGGCCGGCAGCTCTTCCATGATGGGCAGCTGTGGATATTTCGGTTTCGCCTTCTGCAGTTTGGCGATCTCGTCCCGCGTCGGTTTGAGCAGTGGTGCGACGCCGCGATAATACGCGGCCAGCTTGTCGCGCTGGGCCGGCGTGCGGGCTTCGGAGAGGGTATCGACAATCGCCAGAATGTCATCGGGCACCTTGAGCCGGGGCTCGAGCTGGGAATCATTTGTGAACGACAGCCGGAAGTGTCCCAGGGCGTACTGGGGATCTTTGTAATTGTGTGACAGCGTGACGATCAGTCGCTGTTTGCCTGTCGGCTGCGCGGTTCCGTGATCAGGAAAGAAGTAGGCACTGTTTTCCTTACCAAACTGAGGCGCGATGCCCCAGCCGGTTTTGCTGCCGCTCTTGGGATCCAGCGTTGCACTCACGGGGAAGCCGGACTGCGAGTGAGAAGCGAGGGCCCGCTTGAGAGGAATCACCCGCCGATCCGAAACGGACAGTGTGGTACTGGGATTCGGAGCTTTCGCGACGATCGTCTGCCAGACCACCTTGCGATCCTTATCGAGCAGGCTGACTTTGAAGTTCGCCAGCCGATCGCCCGAACCATCGGTGCGGTTCCAGATCTGAATGCGTTCGACGGGCGTCTCTGACTTGAGGTCGAGCTCCCACCAGGGTTGGACTTCCTGGTTCGTGTGCGTCGTGGACTTCGCGTTGAAGAAGTGACCGTCGGTGTTGCCATCGATGGCGAGCTTTGCGGGCGCGGAGTAGCCGGTGCTCGACTGTGTGGCGACTCCCTGGCCGGCGATGTTCTTATTTCCCTGGAAGACCTGTACCTCGGCCAGCGAGAGAAACTGTTTCGCTTTTCCCTGGTGTTCGATCCGCAGGAATTGACCCTGGGCGGGGGCATCTTTGTTTTCGCCTTTGACCGGCTGCATTTCGACTTTGATATTTGAGAGGACGAAGTTCCCGTCTTTGGCCCGTCCGGGACCGCTGGCCGCGAGACTTTTATCCGGCAGAACTTCGAGCCGCAGCGCTTTGAAGGCGGGGGCATCGATCTCGGTTTCGATGGTGTAGCTTTCTTTCGCCGCGGGCCCCGTGGCCAGAATCGAACCGTCATCCTGAATCGCAAACTTAGTGGTCTTTGCTGTTGAAGTCACGCTGGTCGGTTTCAATGTCTGCCAGTCAGGCTTAGCGTGCAGCGTGCTTTCCCACTTCTGTTGTGCCGCTGCGAGTTCTTTGGTGGGGGTATTCAGTTTCTGGTTGAGCGTTGCGATTTCGGCTTCGATGCGTTTGGTCTGTTGCAACATCTCCGATGTGGGAGCGGCAATCGTCGGGGCATCGGTTGGCTGATCGTTGTCTGCAGTCTGATTGAAGATCGCGTAGAGCTGATAGTATTCCTTCTGCGTGATGGGATCGTATTTGTGCGTGTGACATTTCGCACAACCCATGGTGAGCCCCATCCAGACCTGGATCGTGGTATCGACGCGGTCCCGCACGGCGGCGACGCGGAATTCTTCGTCGTCGGTGCCCCCTTCGGTGTTGGTCATGGTATTCCGATGGAAGGCGGTCGCGACTTTCTGTTCGAGTGTCGGATTGGGGAGCATGTCGCCGGCCAGCTGTTCGAGGGTGAACTGATCGAAGGGCATGTTCTGATTAAAGGCATTGATGACCCAGTCCCGGTAGCGCCAGATCTCCATTCGCAGCGGATCGGAGCCGTAGCCTTTCGAGTCGGCGTAGCGGGCCAGGTCGAGCCACTTGCGGGCCCAGCGTTCGCCGTAGGCAGGATCGCTTAAAAAGCGGTCGACCAGTTTCTCGTAGGCATCGGGCGATTTGTCATTCACGAACTGTTCGACTTCGGCCAGCGTCGGAGGCAGCCCCCGCAGGTCGAAGCTCAGGCGACGAATCAGTGTGTAGCGGTCGGCTGCGGGGCTCGGTTTGAGTCCCGCTTGTTCCAGCTTCGCGAGGATGAAGCGATCAATGGCATTCGCGGGCCAGTCCTGCTGTTTGACCGCGGGAAGCGCAGGACGCTGAGGTGGAATGAACGACCAGTGCCGGGCATAAGGGGCCCCCTGTTCGATCCAGGCTTTGATCTTCGCGATCTGGGCGTCGGTCAGTTTCTCACCCACATCGGGGGGCGGCATGACCGCGTATTCGTCTTCGGAGGTGATCCGCTTGAAGAGTTCGCTTTTCGCGGCGTCTTCGGGGACGATCGCATGGGCGTCGCTTTCGAGTTTCATGACGGCGGAAGCGCGTTCATCCAGACGCAGTCCGGCTTCGCGGGTTTCAGGATCGGGACCGTGACAGTGGAAGCAGTTCTTGGAGAGGATCGGTCGGATATCCCGATTGAAATCGATCTCGGGTGTGTTGGTCTGCGAGGATGGATCCGCAGGGGGAGCGGCACTCGCAGCGTGCGCGCTGAGCAAGAGGATTCCTGCCAGAGAAATGGTTCTCAGGTAGAGATTCCACATGGGTATGCACCTTCAGGTAGGATTTGCGGTGCCGTCGTACCCGGGGAGAGCGTCTCACAGGCTGAGCGCAGGTAGAGAGAATGGTACAACAAACAGCGCGGGTTCAGGTTTGGTGATACCAGTCCGTCTGTCGGTATGTAGACTGACGGTAGCCGACGGTTCTGAAGCGTACGGCAGGTAAGTTAATTCACTCCAGACAAGACGAAAACGCCCTGCCTGTATTAACTTAATATAATTAATGGATCGAGCAGATGCAAGAAAAAGTATCACCCCGCATCAGGGGAGACAGCGGCCCCCGGCTGCCTCCGACTGGTGGGATCAATCGATACCCAGGTTCCGTTCGATGCTGCGTGCTTTGGAACTCATCACGTATTTCTGCCACCAGGGGTCCGGATCGTATTCACGGGGACGGTCGCCGCGGGCTTCTTCCCCCACATAGCCCCACTGGTCGACTTCATCTTCGCCGCTCCAGTCGGAATCGAAGGGTTTGGGTTTGAAGGCACGCATGGTTTCGTGTTGCAGTTCTGAAATGGGCTTCATCACCTGTGCGCAGCCGCTGGTGAAGAGAAACACCGGGCCACAGGCGATCAACGCCAGGACAAAGGATTTCATGAGAGGATCCTCCATACAATCATCGTCGGCAGGGACAGCGCGTGCCTCGACCGTTATGATTGATGGTCTACAATAGTAATAATGTGGAATTGTGAGTGGGACGGGGGTCCCATTGAGAGAGAGTGCGAGGGATTTTAAGGATTTCGGTTTTCAAGTCTAGCCTGATTTTCGTGAGTCCGGTCCGGAGCAGTTTGAGTCTGTTATTTAAGGAGTATCCGTGGGTTCTCAATTAGATGTACTGGTCGTCGCCCCGCATCCCGATGATGCGGAAATCAGCGTGGGAGGCACTATTCTGGCCTGCAAAGCCGCGGGACAGCGTGTGGGAGTTGTGGAGTTAACCAATGGTGAGCCAACGCCTTACGGCAGTCCCGAGATCCGGGCGAAAGAGACCGCAGCCTCGACGGAAGTCCTGCAGCTGGACTGGCGGGAGAATCTGCAGCTGCCGAACCGGAGTCTGGAATCGAGTCTGACTGCCCGCAGACAACTGGCCGAAATCTTTCGCGAACAGCAGCCGAAAGTGATTCTCGCCCCCTATTGGGAAGACGTGCACCCCGATCACGTGGCCGCCAGTCATCTGGTAGATGCGGCCCGGTTCTGGTCGAAACTCAGTAAAACCGATATGTCGGGCGAACGCTACTGGCCGCCCCAGATCTATTATTTCTGGAGCATTCATCTGCGGATTCATCCCAAGCCGAGTTTCGTATTCGATATTTCTCCGCATATCGAGCAGAAAATGCAGGCGGTTCGCTGCTATGAAAGCCAGATGATCCAGGGGCGTTCCGAAGAGCATCCGACAGTGCTGGACGACATCAAAGACCGGGCTCGCTACTGGGGCTGGACCATTCATCGTGCCTATGGTGAACCCTTTGCCAGTCGTGAAGAGATCGGAATTCAAAGTTTTCTGCCATTATCGGCGGCGAAATGAACGTAAGCATTCATAGTTGCGCGGATTCTTCCGGCTGGGGTATCCGCAGGTTTCCAGCGAGGAAATCACCCTGAATCGGGGCGGTTTTTCGGTTCAACCTTGAATGTTCGTCCTTTCATCGGTTAGACTTTGCTAAACAGAATTTACAAAATTCCGGAATGACGGCACCTGAACTGGCTGTGGTCGAGTACTCAGGCACGGTTTGACTGTGTACTGCATCACCTGGCTGTCTGTTGTTCCACCCCGCCTGAGCGTGCACAGTGCCACCTACCTTCTGACACTAAATGAGGAGAAAAAAGAAGATGTCTCAACAATCTCGTCGCGAATTCCTTGAACAATCGATGTTTGCTGCCGCTGGCGCAGCAGCTCTGAGCACTTCGATTCCTCAGCTCTCTGCAGCCGAGTCGCAGTCCAGCAGCCCCAACGAAAAACTGCGTGTCGCCCTGCTGGGGGTTAATGGCCGTGGTCAGTCTCACCTGAGTGCCTTCGCCGGTCGTAAAGACACCGAAATCGTCGCCATCGTCGATCCCGATGAAAGTGTGGGGATGACCAAAGGTGTGGGTAACGTCTACAAAAAGACCAACAAAAAACCAACCTACTACAAAGACCTGCGGAAAGCCCTCGACGATCAGGATATCGATATCGTCAGCATCGCCACTCCCAACCACTGGCACGCTCTGGGAGCGATCTGGGCGATCCAGGCTGGTAAAGACGTTTACTGTGAAAAGCCGGTCAGCCACAACGTGAGCGAAGGTCGTCGGATTGTGGAAGCCGCCCGTAAGCACAACAAGATCGTCCAGACCGGTACTCAGTGCCGTTCACAACCTGGTCTGATCGATGCGATTGAATTCGTGAAAGCCGGCGGCATCGGCGAAGTCAAACTGGCTCGCGGTACCTGCTACAAGCGTCGTAAATCAATCGGCCCTAAAGGGAACTACGATGTACCAGCCAGCGTCGACTACGATCTGTGGCTCGGACCTGCACCGATGGCACCGCTGACACGTCAGCGTTTCCACTACGACTGGCACTGGCAGACACCAACCGGTAACGGCGACCTGGGTAACCAGGGGATTCACCAGATGGACGTAGCCCGCTGGGGTCTCGGCGTTGATAACGTCGGCGACAGTGTTCAGGCTTACGGCGGTCGTCTGGGTTACACCGATGCCGGTAATGTAGCCAACACTCAGGTCAGCATTCACCAGTTCGGCGACAAGCGTCTGGTCTTCGAAGTACGTGGTCTGGAAACCGAACCTTATCGTGGTGCCAAAGTAGGGGTGATCTTCTACGGTACCGACGGTTACGTTGTGATTCCAAGCTACAACAGTGCTTCTGCCTTCAACAACGACGGCAAGCTGATCAAGAAGTTCTCCGGTTCTGCCGATCACTTCGCCAACTTTGTGGATGCTGTTCGCAGCCGCAAGATCAGCGATCTGAACGCCGACATCGAAGAAGGTCACATCTCCAGTGCCCTGTGTCACCTGGGTAACATTTCCTACGAAATGGGCAACACAATGCCTGTGAAGGAAGTCGCCGGTGAATTCAAGGGTGATAGCGAAGCCCTGGAAACTCTGGGCCGCTTCCGCGAGCACCTGGGCAACAACAAGCTCGATACTGATGACACCATCGTCAGCATGGGCCCTAAACTGACCATCGACAGCAAGTCAGAAACCTTCACCGGTGGACAGGCTTCTGCAGCGAATCCGAAACTGACTCGTGAATACCGTAAGCCGTTCGTGGTTCCCACAACTGCTGAACTGTAAGAGTCTGTTTCAATCTGAAACGATCATGACCAGGCCCCCTTCCACAGCGAAGGGGGCCTTTTTTTATGTCTGGTCGGAGGACTGCCCCGATTCGAATTTCCTGGTCGACTTCAACAGCTGCTGCAGCAGTTGGGGGGAATCCAGAATGTGTTTCGCCAGGCATTCGCCCACGTGTTCCTCTTCATCGACAATCACATCCGCTCCCGCTGCGAGGAGCTGCCAGTGATGCAGGTGATAGCGACAGCGGACATACAGGGTCGTTGCCGGTGACATCTGACGTACCAGGTAGATGATCTGGCGGCAGACCGTGGGACTGGGCAGAGTCGTAATCACCAGGCGGGAGCGATACAGGCCCGCATGTTCCAGCACTTCGATCTGAGTCGCATCGCCCAGCTGGGAACGGAGACCGTACTGTTCTGCCATCCGCAGGTTCTCGTGGTTGAGATCGACGACCACAATCTTTTTCAGACCGACCTGCAGCAGTTCGCCGGCGACCCGCTGGCCGGCGGGACCGAATCCCAGGATGAGAACCAGGTCATCGTCGGTCTCCCGGCTGGATTCCAGATCGGCGGCATCTACATGCGGTAAGAGTGATTCGTTTTCAGCCGGTCGTCGGCCCCCCAGTCGGCGGAGCAGGTTCGCGGCGACTGGTGCCAGCTGAATCAGGTAGGGAGTCAGCAGCAGTGTGGCGATCGTCGATGAAATGATCAGGCGGAATGTGGTTTCCGAGAGAATTCCAGGTGCATCCTCCGTGCCCCGCGCCACGGTGGCCAGTACAAATGAGAATTCCCCAACCTGGGCCAGACAGAGGCCGGTTCCCAGGGCGAACTGCCAGGGCTGACCACAGAACCAGGCTGCGCCGAAGGTGATCAACAGCTTGCCTGTTATGATCGCCGCAACTACAGCGAGCACGAGTCCCAGATGTTGGACGGCCCAGCTCAGGTCACCAAACATGCCGACGGCAGAGAAGAACAGGGTGACAAGCACCGTTTTCAGCGGCTGGACATCGGCGCGAATCTGGGTGGCAAACGGGGAGATCGCCAGCAACACACCCGCGACAAACGCGCCCAGAGCAGGGCTGAGTCCAAGTCGATGCGCGGCCCAGGCGGAGCCCGCCGCCATCACCATCGCCAGCAGAATCGGGAAATCACGGTTCCGTCTGAGAGACGACAGTTCCAGAAGTCGGGGCAGGATGAAGTTGAACAGACCATAAAAGACAGCCACAAAGACAACCGCCAGCAGAAACGATATCGAAAGCTGAATCGCGATCTCTCCCGCCGAGCCTTTGCCGACCAGCGCGGTAATGATCAACATCAGCGGGATGACGGCCATGTCCTGAACCAGTAGAATTCCCAAAGCAGTGCGACCGTGAGGGGCGTCGAGTTCGGCCCGGTCATTGAGCATGCGCACGACACACGCGGTACTGCTGAGGGCGATCATCGCTCCGATCGCGAGGGCCTCGGGAAAGGAAAAACTCAACAGCAGCGAGACGGACAGTCCTCCGAGCAGCGTGAGAATGATCTGCAGGATGCCGGCGACCAGCGGGATGCGTCCCAGTCGTTTGAGACGCGGTAGGGAAAATTCAAGACCGATGGCAAACAGCAGCAGAGCCACTCCCAGTTCCGCGAGGTCAAAAATGCTCTGCCGGTCCGCGACCCAGCCCAAAAGGTTGGGACCGACGAGGGTCCCCGCGGCGATGTAGCCCAGGATGGCACTCTGTCTGAGCTGTTCGGCCAGGGTTCCCAGCACAATGGCCGTTGCCAGCAGAATGAGAATATCTGCCAGGGAATGCCACATCGTCCCTTCAGTGGCAGCCAGGAGATGGAAAGATTGAGTGGGGAACACTCCAAAGTCGAACACGGTCATCGCTGCAAAATCCTTTATGGCGGGTGGAATCTGTGGGGATCATATACGAGTCATAACGGGGAGGGAAGATCCGGCAGGCATGGATTGGCCGAGTAAAACGCAATGAGTTTCGCGGACAGAGGGAATCCCTCGGAAATCGATTGAATGTCTCTGAAAACAGTGTCAGATCGACGGAGGCTGGCTATAATCGTGTTCCAGTCGGGATACTGCTTTCAGTTTTAGTATGGATGCGAATGGATGTTTCAGTTTTTCTCTGGTGCCAAAAAACACGTCAAGAATAAAGTCAAGCGGGCAGTGATCCGTCATCACCGTCGTTCCGGTGCGGTCCTGTTCAGCGATACGACTCTGCGCGACGGCGAACAGATGCCCGGCGCCACGCTTGATCCAGCCGAGAAACTGCAGATTGCCAAAGCCCTCGAAGCAGCCGGCGTGCATTCACTGGATGCCGGTTTCCCCGCTTCGTCGCAGGCGGACATCGAAGCGATTCAAAGTATGGTCGGTGTGATCAAGAAGCCGGTGCTCACGGCACTCTGTCGTACGCTGCCCGGGGACATCGACGCTGCCGACGAGGCGCTCGCCGGCAATCCGCCACACAAACGGGGCGTGAGTCTCTTCTGCGGGACGAGTCCGCTGCATCGTGAGTTCAAACTGGAGAAGAGTAAAACCGAAGTCCTCAAACTGATCGTCGACAGTATTCAATACGCGGCGGAAAAGTTCGACATCGTGGCGTTCAGTCCCGAAGATGCGAGTCGGACCGAAGTCGACTTCCTCTGTGAAGTCTACCGGGAAGCGATTGCTGCCGGGGCGACGACCATCGGGTTTCCCGATACCGTGGGCATCCTGACCCCGTACAAGGCGCAGGAACTGATCTGTCAGATTCAGGATCAGGTGCCCGGCATTGAGAACGTACTGCTGGCGGTGCACTTTCATAACGATCTGGGACTGGCGGTCGCGAATACGCTGGCCTGTATCGATGCGGGGGCAAATGTCGTGCAGTGTACCGTCAACGGCATTGGAGAGCGGGCCGGCAATGCGGCACTGGAAGAGGTCGCGATGGCCCTGCATCTGCACCAGGATGAATTTGAGCGACCGCACAAACTGGATGTATCACAACTCGCGCCACTCTGCAGTCTGGTTTCCGAACTGACGGGCATTCCTCTCTCACCGATGAAGCCGATTGGCGGCAGCAATATCTTCGCGACTGAAGCGGGCATCCACCAGGACGGACTGTTGAAGAACCCCGATACGTATCTGCCTTATCGACCAGAGACGGTCGGCGCAGAGGGCGTGCGACTGGTACTCGGACGTCACAGCGGTCGGAGAGCCATCCTGCACCGCCTGCATGAACTGGGCCGTGAGCCGAGTGAGCAGACTGTGCAACGCGTGATGCAGGCTATTAAAGAACTCCCCAAGGGGGAGCTCGTCGATGATGACCTGCTGCTGAAACTCTCGAGCTGAATCGTTCGCTGCTCAGACTCAGGCGAAGTAGTTGACCGCATTGCGGAACAACTGGATGCCTGCGCCTTCCCCTTCCAGGCCCAGTCGCGTCCACTGCGGATGCTGTGTGGCGAACAGGTAACGTTCGGGGTGAGGCATCAGCCCCAGAACGCGACCGGAAGGATCTCCCAGGGCGGCGATGTTACAGGCCGAACCGTTCGGGTTCACCGGATAGGGGAGGATTTCCTCCTGCAGCGTCGTTTCTGCGTCACCGGTTTCCCGATAGCACATTGCGATCTGCGAATTGGCCTGCCAGTTTTCGATGACTGACGGATCACTGACGGCGATGCGGCCTTCAGCATGCGCGATGGGCAGTTCGATCTGGTCGATGTCTTTGAGGAATACGTTCTCTTTGGCGAGCACTCCCAGGTTGACCCACAGCGATGTGTATTTGCCGTTGTTGTTCCAGGTCAGCGTGGCATCGCGGGGCTGATCGGCTTTGGGGGGCCAGCTGGCAGCTCCACCGGGCAAAATTCCCGATTTGAGCAGCACCTGGAATCCGTTACAGATCCCCAGGACCAGTTTGTCAGCGGCCAGGAAGTTGCCGATCACTTCTCCCAACTGTCCCTGCAGGTGACTGGCAAAAATGATGCCCGCGCCCACGTCATCACCATAGCTGAAGCCACCGGGCAGGCAGAGGATCTGGTAATCGTTCAGTTGCGCCGGGTTTTCGAGCAGTTTGAGCAGATGGATGCGGGTGGATTCGGCTCCACAGAGATCAAAGGCATGTGCCGTTTCGATATCGCAGTTCGTTCCGGGGGCACGTAACACACAGACTTTGGGAGAAGTTGACATGGGAGCAGCGTAAATCCTTTGTTTCGATACCAGTCTCAGGGGAAGACGAAAATTGTTTCCACTACAGAGGATGCTATTGCGAAAACCGGTTTTCTGCCAGCGTCAGCACCGGGTTAGCCTCTGAAAAACCGGGTTTTCCTCAGTTTGATGCATCAGGGCTTGATTATATCGTTGTAAATTGAGAAATACGAGCGGTTTAGAGGCGTTCTTCAGATCGCCGATCCTGAAAAATCTCTCTATTCGTCAGGCAGGTCATCTGCTATAGTCCGGCCCCTGTTCTAGAGCCTCTGCTTTCCGCCGAGGACTGACCCGTTTTTCCAAAGTCTGTCATTTCATGAATTCCTGGTTTCGTCTCTGCGTGATCGTGTTACTTACACCTGCCTGTGCAGGCTGTATTAACTCCACGAATACGCGTATTCCCCGGCTGTTTTCGGACCGTCAGGCGATGAACCGCAGTCAGAAAATGGAAGAACGGAAGATGATGGAGCTGGAAGATCCGATTCCCTCCAGCTCTCTGGGACCGGAAGTCGTCCGTCCCCCAGATTTCAGCCGTCAGCGGACCGAATCGCGGTTGGCCATCGAGCAGTCGATGATGACGAAACCCACTGCACAACCTCAGCCGGGGGGAGCCATGCGGCCTACGCCCCGCTTATCGGGACGCAATTCGAAATATCCGGAAGTCATTCAGCCCTGATCCAGCCGATCGAGCTGTTTTTCCAGGCTGCTGCTTTTCATTACTCCTCGATCCCGTACAATACAGGGGTAAGTCGACTCCGATTTCACTCTGTTCAGGGTAAGTGACTGTTTTGCGATACCTGCGATTTCAACCAGGCCTCTTCACTCCAATCCCGGTTTCCGTCCGCGGTCTGGTTCTGGCGCTGACGTTGATCCTTGGCGGAGCAGTACAGCCCGTCGCAGCCCAACCGGAAATCAACCGTTCGATCGACGCGCAGGGCAAACGCTATTACACACCACCGGCGCGACTGGCGGTGGAACGTGGTCTGCAGTATCTGGCTGAGCGTCAACATCCTGATGGTTCTTTCGGTTCCGGTTCCACTTTCAAGAACAATGTGGCCATTACCGCGCTGTGTGGCATGGCCTTTCTGGGCGACGGGAACACACCGGGGCGAGGCAAGTACGGCGTTCAGGTTCAGAAAGCCGTTGATTTCATTCTCGCTTCCTGTAAGCCATCCGGATATATCATTTCGCCCGACAGCATCTCACACGGCCCGATGTACGGTCATGGCTTTGCGACGCTGTTTCTCGCGGAAGTTTACGGGATGACGCGCAGCAAAGATGTCCGCGTCAAACTCGAAAAAGCAGTGGAGCTGATCGTCAAATCGCAAAACTCCAAAGGGGGCTGGCGCTACACGCCGGAAAGTAAGGACGCGGATCTGTCGGTTACCGTCTGTCAGATCATGGCCCTGCGGGCTGCCCGTAACTGCGGCATCTTTATCTCCAAAGAGGTCATCGATCGCTGTATCGATTATGTGAAAAAGAGTCAGAACCCCGATGGTGGCTTTCGCTACCAGCTGGTCCGGCAGGCCGAGAGTGAGTTCCCACGCTCGGCAGCAGGCGTTGTCGCTTTATACAGCGCCGGGATCTATGAAGGCCCGGAGATCGAAAACGGGCTGACCTACCTGATGGGCCGGTTGCCTAATCAGCGTTATTTCCGGGGCAGTCATTATTACTACGGTCAGTATTATGCAGTCCAGGCGATGTGGCAGGCGGGACAGCAGTACTGGGATACCTGGTACACCGCGATTCGCGAAGAGCTCGTCGCCGGCCAGATGGCGAGTGGCAGCTGGCGTCCCGACAGTTCCAACTGCGTGGAATACAGCACGGCCATGTCCTGCATCGTTCTACAGATCCCCCGCAATAACATCCCGATTTTCCAGCGTTGATCAGGAATGCTGCACTCCTCCAAAGGTGGCCCGATGCGATTGTTCGTTGTGCTCTGTCTGACTCTGTTGTCCTGCGGTCTGGTTTCAGAACCGTTGCGGGCCGACGAACTGCAGACCGCGGCGGGGAAAACGATCACCGGCGAACTGCTGCAGATCGAGCAGAACCGGTTCACGATCAAGAGCAAAGCGGGAACCGAAGAAATACCGGCGACAGAGATTGTCCGCGTGCAGCTGGATCCGGTTGACAAGCTGCCTCCCAGCGGGGGGCTGTTGATCCTGGCGAACGGCGACCGCCTGCATGCCGAGATTTTACGGGCTGCGGAGGAAGCCCTTGTGATTCGTCTGACTGCCTGTCCCCGGCTGGATGAATTGAAAGTTCCCCTCGAGACGATCCGGGCGGCTTATTTTCGCTGGCCCCGTGCCACACATGCCCGTAACCGCCTGATTCGTCAGCTGGAACAGACGGTCAAAAAGACCGATTTGTTCTACCTCAAAAACGGTGACTACCTCGAAGGCGAATTTCTGGGCTTCGATGAGGGCGGTTTCCAGTTCGAATCCGCGGCCGGTGAAACAACGGTTCCGCGTTCTGGGATCGCCTATTTCTATTTCAATCCGGAGCTGATTGCGTTTCCGCAGCCCGAACAGCTGCATTATCAAGTCACACTCACCGACGGCTCGCGGGTCACGGTCTCCACACTCTCGTTGAACGAGAGCCGACTGCGGGCTCGCACCCTGTTTGGAGCAGACATCATCTGTGAGCGGGATCGCCTGGCTGCCGTCACGCCTCGGGGAGGTCGAGTAGTCCCCCTGTCGGAGCTGGAACCCTCTGAGTACCGTTTTACCCCCTATCTCTCTCGCAAATGGAAGTGGCAGCGCAACCAGAATGTGCTTTCCGGACCAATGATTTCAGGGGAGCAGTACTTCGATTCCGGTCTGGGAATGCATAGCGCAGCAGAGCTGCATTATCAACTGGACGGGCAGTATGCTGCGTTCGAGACTTGTGTGGGGCTAGATGATTCCGCAGGGCAGCGGGCCAGTGTTGAGGTGCAGATCCTGGTGGACGGCAAGCCTGTCTTTCAACGCGAGGTGGCGCGGCACTCCACAGAGATTGTCAAAGTCCCTCGGATCGATCTTACCGGTGCACAGCAACTGGTGCTGAAAGTCGGTTTTGGTAAAAACGCGGATATTGAAGATCATCTCAACTGGTGCCGCCCGGTGCTGATTAAAAAGCCCTGATTTGTTTTTTAAAGTCCCGCCGGAAAGCGGACCGGGCGCAGAGTGGCGTTGACGGTCTTTTTTTTCTATTCTGGTGATCACGCAAGCGCGTCGTTTCTTCCCCCGTTGTTTACCCGCATGACAAAGAGACCCTCAATGAAAACGATTACCTCACTCGCGTTGCTGCTGATTCTGGCTGTCTGCTCGCCACTCTCTGCTGAAGAGGAAGTGGATACCTCTCCGGCTCCCGTCAAGCTGGTCAAGGTGTTCCCGTATCTGCAGATTGATCGCCCCATTGTGATTACCCACGCCGGCGATGGCACAGACCGTCTGTTTATCGCCTCGCAGAAGGGAAAGATTTACATCGTTCCCAATACACCCGAAGATGAAGATCTGGAAGAAGGCAAACTCTTCCTCGACATCTCCGATCGTGTGATCTATCTCGACAAGAAAAACGAAATGGGCCTCCTGGGCATGGCCTTCCATCCCGATTTCAAGAAGAATGGCGAGTTCTTCGTCTACTACAGTTCTCCCGAAACTCCGAATGCCACCTCCGTCATTTCCCGCTTCCGGGTTTCCAAGGACAATCCGGATCAGGCCCTCGCAGACTCGGAAGAAATTCTGATGAAAGTCGAACAGCCCGCCTGGAACCATAACGGGGGCACGATCGTATTTGGCCCGGATGGCATGTTGTATATCGTCTTTGGTGATGGCGGCGCGGGTGGAGATGCCTTCCATAACGGCCAGAACCTGTCCACGATGCTCGGATCGATCTGCCGCATCGACGTCAATCACAAATCACCCGGACTGAATTACGCGATCCCCAAAGACAACCCTTTTGAAGATGGCAAAACACCCACCTTCGCCACGATCCGTAAGGAAATCTGGGCTTACGGTTTTCGTAATCCCTGGCGGATTGCCTTCGATGACAAGACCGGCAAACTCTGGGCCGGCGATGTCGGGCAGGGCATCTGGGAAGAAATCGATATCGTCGTCAAAGGGGGCAACTACGGCTGGTCGGTCCGTGAAGGCAAACATCCCTTCGGTCCCAATGGTGTCGAAGCCCGCAAGCACCTGATCGAGCCGATCTGGGAATACGATCACCAAGTCGGTAAGTCAATTACCGGTGGATCGGTCTATCGCGGCAAAGCAATTCCCGCGATCCAGGGCATGTACATTTACGGCGATTATGTCTCCGGTAAATTCTGGGCTCTGAAGTATGACGAGAGCAGCAAAAAGGTGACCGCCAATTATGTGATCGAAAGTCCCAGCATCCCTGTGATGACCTTCGGCACCGATCAGAATGGAGAGATGTTCCTGACCTCGTCCTTCAGCGAAATCTATATGCTGAAAGCGAAATAATCCCGCAGCGGCAGTTTAACTGTGTCGCTTGATGTCAGTATGCAAAAACCACGGAACCCGCAGCAGCAGGTTCCGTGGTTTTATTTTTACTAGTATGTGGTAATCCACACGACGTGCATCAGGCTTCGATGGCGTAGGCCTGCAGATCTTCCAGGTCGACGAATTCCAGTGTCGAGATGTGGCACGATTCGAGTTTCACCTTGGGGGCCATACCAGCCTCGAAGGCTTCTTTCCAGCGTTCCACGCAGAGACACCAGCGATCGCCGGGCTTCAGACCCGGGAATTCGAATAACGGATGAGGTGTACTCAGGTCGTTGCCCCGTTCCTTGGAAAAGGCCAGGAATTCTTCTGTGACTTCGGTACACACCGTATGCAGACCGAGGTCCGAACCGCCAGTATTACAGCAGCCGTCACGATAGAATCCGGTTACCGGTTCCAGAGAGCAGATCTCCAGTTCGGTGCCGAGCACGTTTTTGGCTTTCTTTTCAGTCATAGTCAGTGGTCCATCAATGGGGGATCGTCAGTAAATTAACGCCAGACAAGCAGACCAGCGCGCAACGAGCCTGACACAGGCAACGTCTTTCAGGTCTGGGCAGCGCTTAGAACTGGTCGACCTCACGATAAGCTTCGATGACGGCCATGTCGCCTTCTTTGCCGGGCTTGGAATTACCATGTTCCATTCCCACGATACCTTCAAATCCCTTGGAGTGGATATGCTTGAATACATTCAGGTAGTTAATCTCACCCGTACCAGGTTCCTTACGGCCCGGGTTATCACCTGACTGGAAATAGCCGATCTCATCCCAGCACTGATCGATATTCACGATCAGGTTCCCTTCGGTAATCTGCTGATGGTAGACATCGAACAGAATCTTACAGGCCGGGCTGTCGACTGCTTTACAAAGGGCATACGCCTGAGGAGAACCCTGCAGGAAGACACCACCATGATTGGCATACCAGTTGAGTGGCTCAAGCACCATGACCATGCCGTGCGGCTCGAAGATCTCAGCACAGCGGCGGAGCAGTTCAATCACGTTGGCGGTCTGGTAACCTTCAGCCAGACGGGCACGGGGACCTTCATCCAGGTTGCCGGGAACGACGGTCATCCATTTCGCATTGACCCGCTTCGCAACTTCGACGGAGTCTTTGATGTCTTTGAGGACTTCGTCCCACATCGCTTTGTCTTTGCGGGTGAAGGTCAGCTTGCCGATGGAACCATGCGCCACGAACACGCCCATTTCCATGTTGAGCTTTTCCATCGTGTCGGCGATTTTCTGCTGCAGCTCTTTGGGTTTCTTCTTCATGCCGTTGTCTTCCCAGGCGGTAAAGCCCTGGTCGGCGGCGAACTTCAACTGGTCGATGGGATCATTGCCCGCGGCATTCTTAAACATGCCGAAGTGGGGCGCGTATTTCAGATTAAATGGCTTCTGCTCTTTGCTTTCAGCTGCCTGGGCAGCGGTACTACCTAGCACAGCGGCTCCCCCTGCCAGCATCCCGCTTTTAAGAAACTCTCGACGTTGCATATGTAAGACTCCTTGTTGTGAATTTATTTAGTGTGCTTGTATCAGGAATTTATTCTAGCTGAACAGGGAGGCGGATGCACCTGTTATCCCTCTGGATTCTCAGGACCAGCTTCGAGGCGCAGACACGAAATGTCAAACCGCTCGTCAGTTGCACAGCATCCTGCTGGAAATGGTCACTTCAGCCCGGGCAGGCGAATCACCACCAAGATCCCCACGCAGGCCAGGGCCACCAGCACGGATTTCAGCAGCACCGAGAGGGGCGAGAAGATCAGCGTCGCGGCGACGATCAGAACCACGATCGTAATCGCCTGGATTTTGACGCTCAGCCGCACACCACCATCCTGTTGCCACTCTTTGAGAACCTGACCCAGTACGGGAGAACGCAGCAGTGCCCGGTTCATCCGGGGAGAAGTGCGGATCAGAAAGTAGCTGGTCAGCAGCAGGAACGGCGTAGTCGGGAGCACAGGCAGTGCCACGCCGAGCACGCCCAGCACGAAAAAGAATGCCGCCAGAACAAGATAAATCGCCTTTCGCAGTCCCGTTACCGTGGGGACGGTCTGCTCATCAAGGGTATCCAGGAAGGCAGGATGAATTTCATCGAACGCCAGCCGATCCAGATTTAATCCGGAATCGGATGAACATTCAGGCTGTTGCTGATGCGGCTGCGATTTGCGAAGCATGAAATTCAGATCCCAAGGGCACGGTAAAAGGACGAATCGGTCCCTTATTCTAGCTCAATTGAGAAATGGGACAAGGTGGATCGTGAATCGAGCCTGTCCGTGCTCAGGGGGCCGCGGTTGCCGGCATGCCGCCGCGAACAGATCCAGCAGCTGTATTTCCGTAATTATCGGCAAACAGGGGATCCAGTGGACGACTGTTGGGTACCGCTAGCCAGACCCGCAGCAGGTGCCGTTTCAGTTCTGGCTCTTCCGCATCCGTGAATTCATCCCGGCGGTGAAACGTGACCCAGTTATTCAAAAACAGCAGGTCCCCCGGATCCTGGCTGAAGGTGACACTCATTTCCGGCGTTTCGGCGAGTGCTTCCAGCTGATCCATGGCCTGCTCCTGCCCGGGAGTCATATCGGGAAGGTCGGGGGAAGCATAAGCGCGTTCGATCAATACCCGCAGAAAGCTGCCGGCAAAGTGACCATCCTGCATTGAAAAGATGGGTTGCCGACAGAACGGCTTCTGGTTTCCCGTATCGACGTTGTGTCTGAGATAGTAAAACGGCTGCATCAAGGTTTGCGTCAACTCGGGCCACCGCTGCCGCATCTCGTTGAAGAGAGCCACCGAACTGACCAGTTGATTATCGCCGCCTGAGAGGGCCTGTTGAATGCACAGAAAACCAATCACATCACAGCGGTCGGTATGGAAGCTGAGCCGTTTGCTTGTGTTCGGACCGCGGGCCTGGGCCTGTCCGACCTTAAAACCCTCGTCCCGCACATGGAACAGCTTTTCCCCGGTCGCGCTCTGAGAGACAGGCGTTCCCAGATGCACGGAGATCAGCCAGAACAGAATCTCGCGTTCCTCTTGCGAGTAGTTCTCGATAGGCACGCGTTTGATCTGGCAGGCTCCCGATCCGTGTTCCAGCCGATGTTGAACCCGGCGCAGCAGGGGGCCGAGTTCGGGCAGGGGGAAATGTTCGGGGGTGATTTCAGCCTGGCTCAGGTTTTCCGACGAGATTATCTTCACAGCCGAGTCCAGATCAGCGAGATGCCGCTGATCCAGGTGAACCAGCCAGTCGTCTCGGGAGAAGAGTTCTGCACCTTTCCAGGCAGCCGGAATCTCAAATGCGGGAGGCAGGTCAGGGACGGAAGATTGATCACTCACTCTGAAAATACTCCTGTTCTGTTATAACTGTAACGGTTTCAGCCTAACAGATTCAGACAGGAGATTAAAGCAGACGTGTTGCAGAGTTGAACCGACGCGCGGTGTTATTTCAGTTGCAGCATTCGTTGTCGTCTGGATTTGAGCAGGTTGTTAATCGTCTGAATGAGCCGCTTGCGATCCAGTGGTTTGGTCAGGTATTCATCGCAGCCGGCCTGCAGGCATTTTTCCCGGTCGCCGGGCATGACATTGGCGGTGAGTGCGATAATCGGATTGGTGAAACCCATCTCGCGGATGAGCTCCGTCGCGGAATAGCCATCCAAAAGCGGCATCTGAATGTCCATCAGGATCACTTCAAACTGCTCGTTGATGTCTGACTCGTTCTGCAGGGCTGCGCCTAACTGGTCAACAGCCTGCTGCCCGTTTTCAGCCAGGGTGACGCTTCCGCCGGCTTTGGTCAGCAGGTACTGGATCAACCTCTGATTGTAGATTCCATCTTCTACCAGCAGGATACGACAGGGCTGTCTCAGCATGCCGAAGCCGGAACGGGACGTTTTGTGTTCATGGATGCGTTGCGATAACGAATGTTGCTGTGGCTTGATTTCACAACTGGTGCCCGTGCTGATGGTGAATTCAATAATCGATCCAGTATCAACTGCATGCTGAAGCGTAATCTCTCCTCCCAGCAGACGAACCAGATGTCGCGCCAGCGAAAGGCTCAGCCCGACTCCCCCGGGATAAGTAAGCGAGGTCAAGTCAGCCAGTTGGCGACCGGCAAAAATCTGATTGATCGGTTCGATATTCAATCCGGTTCCGCAGTTACGGATCGTGAAAACCATTTGCTGATCAGAAGGAGCCGCCTCTGATTTTCTGACCGAAAGGCTGATAGTTCCTTCGTGAGTGTAGTTGATGACGACCCCCATCAGGTTCAACAGGATTTGCCTGAGGCGAATTGGATTGGATTGGATGGATGTCGGCAGACTTTGATCCAAGTCGATTTCGAGTTTCAGCCCCTTGTGGTCTGCTTTCCGTTTGGCGACCGACTTCACGTTCTCGATCACCGTCAGTGGGCAGCAGTCCTGAAGTTTTAAATCGAACTTACCTTCCTCAATTCGGGAGAGGTCCACGAAGTCGTTGAATGTGTCCAGCAGATACTGGCCGTTGGTATGGATTGTATTTGCAGCGCTGATTGTTTCCGCATCTTCGCTGGAATCACTCAGGATTTCTGCAAAGCCCAGGATCGCGGAGAGAGGAGTCCGAATTTCATGACTCATCATCGCCAGAAACGCCTGTTTCACTTCCCGGGCACGAAACGCCTGCAGTCGTGTCCCTTCGAGTTCTGCCTTCAGCAGAATCCGTTCGTGAATGTCCGACAGCGATCCGGTCATGCGCATCGCTTGTCCGGAAGCATCACGCAGGACCTGGGCCTGTCCCCGGAACCAGCGATAAAGGCCCCCTTTGACCCGCAGGCGAAAGTTGTGCTCAAAACGACTGCTGTTCTCCAGGGCAGATCGCAGGCCGAGCATCGTCTGTACTGCATCCTCCGGATGCAGTAGCCGTTCGAAGGTGTCCAGGCTCGATTCAATTTCCTGGTCACAGTAGCCCAGCAGTTCATAAAACCGGGGAGACCACCACTGTTCCTGTGCGTCGAGATCGACCCAGTCCCAGACCCCTTCCGTCGTGTGTTGCAGGAACAGGTCAAAATGCTGTTGAACGGCGTCTGGTTGTGTTGCTCTGTCGAAGGTGTAACTCATTTCAATCCAATTCTCTCAGGGGCAAGGGTTTGAGTACTTATTAGTATCGCTCAAAAACAAGATACAATTGTGACTTTCTCGCAGAGAACTGGAGCACGCGTATAGATCGAGTATTCAGACTTGTTAAATATCAGGGAAACACCTCGTACTGGAATGAACACGATGAAAAATAGCCTTAAAATTAAGGGGAATCCTGCGGGAAATGTAGTGGTTTGATCACCCTTTGCCAGCGGATTCAGGCCTGCTGTATGATTTAGAACAGTTACATGCATCGCTCTTGAGATAACACCAGCGGCTAGCATGATTCCCCTCCTTAACTGAGCGCTTTGCTCTCATCGCGTGAGAAGAGAATTAAAGAACGGCATGCAGGAACGATTAAACTATTTTGCCTACGGTTCAAATTTGCACCCCGCGCGACTCGAAGCACGTATCGGGCGCTGTCAGTTTCAGGGAATCGCCTTACTCAAACAGGCAGAACTCCACTTTCACAAAGTCGGCGTTGATGCGTCCGGGAAATGCGATATTTCGATTCAGGATCCAACCGCAGGCGGCGTCTGGGGGGCCGTCTACCAGATTACGACAGAACAGAAATGGGAACTCGACCGCTTCGAATCGCTGGGACAAGGATATGAGATTCGCGAGGTGGATGTACTGACGTATGAGCAAAGTTTGATCCGTGTGTTTACGTACCAGGCGATGACCGCGTTTATCGATCCCGCGCTGCAGCCTTTCGACTGGTACCATGAGCTGGTTCTCCAGGGAGCCCGTTTTCACGGTTTCCCGGCCGAGTATCTGGCGCGGCTGCAACTGATTAAACGGCTCACAGATTCTGATGCCGAAAGAATCACCGTTGCGCAAGAGGTCCTCAGGACGATTGAAGAATACCGTGATCGGGACACGGATTGACAGCCTACTGACCGTTAATGGAAATCCAACTGGAGATCGTGTCGTAGATCATCTCTTCTTCGAGCGTCTCGTGGGCCAGCAGTTGATCGACCAGTTCTCCGATCGCCGCCCAGTAGTTGTCCTGGCGATACAGCTGATACAGACTGAGTGTCTTCTGCTCGAGGTACTGCATGCGTGCCTGTCGCTGGGGAACCAGGGCGGAAGCTGCTTCCCACGCCTGCTGCCAGTCTCCCGACCATTCTGCCACCAGAGCCGGATGGAAGGGATCCCCCGTATGAATCATCTCGGCAACCGGACCGGCCAGTGCCACGAGAATCGCTTTTTCACGCAGCGACTTGTCATCGAACACCCCCTGGGGCCAGGCAATCTCGGCGTCTCCGTATCGCTCGGGACCATCATCCCAGTCGGGATCGATCGTCACTGAATAGACGCGGGCACCGACATATACGGCCATCAGCACATGTCCCACTTCGTGGTAGGCGGTCAGTTCTTCAGTCACGGGGGCGATTCCTTCAGTCGGGCGATCAGGCGATCAATCTGATCGCTTCCTTCTTGGCTGACATTAAAGCAGGTTGGGCTCCAGTCAACAATCGACGTCGACAAAGCAATGCTGCTGGATGCGCAGAATTACTAATGATTGTTAACAGTGAATCCGGTGGGAACCGGGGACAGCATGGTTTTCTGACTAGGTATTGCCCATTCGCGCCGTTAGAATGATTTTTCTGTACTAATCACCCTTGGAATTTTCAGCATCGTTAGAGACTAAAGAGAGAGAATAAATGAAGTGGATGTCGCAACTGCTCGCCTGCGGACTGTTTCTGTTACTGATTGTCCCGAAGGCACAAGGCAAGGAATATGATGTCGTCGTCTATGGTGGCACCTCCGGGGCCGTCACCGCAGCCGTTCAGGCGAAGCGACTGGGCAAGTCCGCTGTCATTGTCTGTCCCGATACACATCTGGGAGGTCTCTCCAGTGGCGGTCTGGGCTGGACCGACACCGGCAATAAAGCCGTCATCGGCGGCCTGGCACGCGAATTCTATCATCGCGTCTGGAAACACTATCAGACCCCGGACGCCTGGAAGTGGCAGCAGCGAAAAGACTACGGCGACAAAGGGCAGGGGACTCCCGCCATCGATGGCAAGCAACGCACCATGTGGATTTTTGAACCACACGTCGCCGAGGCTGTCTTTGACGAGTTCGTCAAAGAATACGAGATTCCCGTTTACCGCGACGAATGGCTGGATCGCAAGTCCGGCGTTACCAAAGACGGAGACCGAATCACCGCCATCAAAACGCTCAGCGGCAAAACCTTCCAGGGGAAGATGTTTATCGACGCCACTTATGAAGGTGACCTGCTGGCAACTGCCGGTGTGAGCTACCACGTGGGCCGCGAAGCCAACAGTGTCTACGGTGAAGAATGGAACGGTGTGCAGACTGGCGTACTGCATCACCGGCACCACTTTGGTCCGAATGCGGTCAAGGAAAAGATCAGTCCCTACAAAGTACCCGGCGATCCAGCCAGCGGACTGCTGCCTCGCATCAGTGGTGCCGACCCCGGCAAATACGGTTCGGGTGATGACAAAATTCAGGCCTACTGTTTCCGCATGTGCCTGACCAACCACGATGAGAATCGCGTTCCGTTTCCGAAACCGGAAGGCTACGACCCCGCCCAGTATGAACTCTTGCTGCGAATCTATGATGCCGGCTGGCGCCAGACGTTTGCCAAGTTTGATCCCATCCCAAACTTTAAGACCGATACCAACAATCACGGTCCCATGAGTACCGATAACATCGGCTATAACTACGACTATCCCGAAGCATCCTACGAACGTCGGAAAGAGATTATCAAAGAGCACGAAACCTACCAGAAAGGCTGGCTCTACTTCATCGCCAACGATCCCCGTGTGCCCAAAGAAGTGCAGCAGAAAATGCAGAAATGGGGACTGGCGAAAGATGAGTTCACCGATAACGGCAACTGGCCCCATCAGCTTTACATCCGTGAAGCCCGCCGGATGATCGGCGAATTCGTGATGACCGAAAACGAACTGCTCAAGAAGAAGCCTACCCCCGATTCGGTCGGCATGGGTTCCTACACCATGGACTCGCACAACGTGCAGCGGTATGTCACTCCGGAAGGCTACGTGCAGAACGAAGGGGACATCGGCGTATCGACCCGTGGTCCGTATGAAATTGCTTACGGCAGTCTCGTTCCGAAAAAAGGGGAATGTACCAACCTGCTGGTGCCGGTCTGTGTTTCCAGCTCGCACATCGCCTTCGGTTCGATCCGCATGGAGCCCGTTTTCATGATTCTCGGTCACTCCGCTGCGACGGCAGCTGCGATCGCCCTGGATCAGAAACTGGACGTGCAGGATGTGCCTTATGATCAGCTCAAAACCCAGCTGATCAAAGAAGGCCAGATTCTGGAAGCCCCTGCCGAAGTCAAATATGGAAGTAACGGCATTAATCCGGAAACACTCAAAGGCATTGTTGTCGACGATGCGCAGGCCAAACTGACCGGGCTCTGGCAGACCAGCCGCTCAGCGAAGAAGTATGTGGCTTCGGGTTACAGTCACGAGTCAAATACACGTGATGGCAAAGCCGCTGCCCGCTTTGAAACCAAAGTTCCCCAGGCGGGACGCTACGAAGTTCGCTATGCCTATCCGCCGAACACCAATCGCAGTTCGCAGGTCAAAGTGACCGTGCAGCATGCGGGGGGATCTACTTCCAAAACCATCGACCAGCGTCAGGCACCACCTCTGGAAGGCGTGTTTATCTCGCTGGGAGAATATGAATTCACACCGGACAAAACAGCGGCTGTCGAAGTGACCAATGCCGATGCCAACGGCTATGTCATCATCGACGCCGTCCAGTGGATTCCCGTCAAGGAGTGACCCCGTTTCGCGTGTGAGTCTGTACTGAAACCGTTCTGTTGTCAGATATGAGAGGAGTGCATAGTGCATAAGTCGGGCCGTATAGTGTCGATTCTGCTGGGAATTTCAATGATCGCTCTCCTCGGTTTCAGGACTGCCTCCGCTCAGGCGGCGGTGCCGGTCTCCAAGGAGAACGTCACAAAAGCGATGCGGGCGGCCAGCGAGTTTTATCGCAATAAGCTCGCTCTGCACGGGGGCTACGTTTACTACTACAGCCTCGATCTTAAAGAGCGCTGGGGCGAAGGCAAGGCGTCACCGGATCAGATCTGGGTGCAGCCCCCCGGCACTCCGACAGTGGGAATGGCATTCCTCTCGGCCTACGAAGCAACCGGGGACCAGTTCTATCTCGATGCCGCCACCGATGCCGCACTGGCACTCGTTTATGGTCAGTTGAAATCGGGGGGCTGGACGAATTCCGTCGATTTCAATCCCCGCAGTAAACTGACCGCCGAGTACCGGAACGGAAAGGGGCGTGGCAAAAACAACTCGACCCTTGATGACGGAATTTCGCAGTCGGCAATTCGCCTCATCATTCACGTCGATCAGGCCCATAAGTTTCAACATAAACAGATCCACGAAGCAGCACAGGTCGCGTTGAATGCCCTGCTGGCGGCACAGTTCCCGGTGGGGGCCTTTCCCCAGGTCTGGACCGGACCGGTACCACAGATCCCAGCGAAACCGGCCAGCTTTCCCCAATACGACTGGCGGACGGAAGGGCGTATCAAAAACTATTGGGATTACTATACCCTCAACGACGGTCTGGCCGGCTATGTCTGCACGACACTGCTGGACGCCTACGAAATCTACAAAGACGAACGCCTGAAACAGGCGGTGCTCAAACTGGGAGACTTCCTGATTCTGTCCCAGTTACCCGAACCGCAGCCCGCCTGGGCACAGCAGTACAACTACGATATGCAGCCCATCTGGGCCCGCCGCTTCGAACCGCCGGCCATTACCGGGGGAGAGACCCAGGATGTGATTGCCACCCTGATGCGGATTTATCGTTTCAGCGGCGAGAAAAAATATCTGGAACCGATTCCCCGCGCACTCGCCTGGTTAAAACGCTCCCAGTTACCCGATGGGCAGCTCGCCCGCTACTACGAACTGCAGACCAATCGCCCGCTCTACATGAACCGCAGCGGAAAAAAGTACAGCCTGACCTACGACGATTCCGATCTGCCCCGGCACTACGGCTGGAAGATTACCTCAGAGGTCAAGGAACTCGAACGGGAGTTTAAAGCCGTCAGCGCTGGTCGGGAACTAAAGACAGAGCTGACTCCGAAGCAGTTGCTGATCCGCGTGAAAGCGATTCTCTACGACCTGGACGACCAGGCACGCTGGATCAGCGTCAGTACGGGGGAACGTCTGGTGGGACAACCCAAATTTCCGGTGAATACCAGGTACATCGCCAGCGATCGCTTCAGCAGCAACCTGGAGACACTCAGTCAGTATCTCCAGCAGCAGAAATAGTGCTGAGTGACAACCGCGTCCTGTCTAATGGGGGACACCACTCAAGTGGAAGATGGCATTCATCGTCACCACTTTGGTTTCCCCTGCATGATGGCGGATGATGTTGATGCCGGTATTGTTCTGCTTGATGTCCTTGGCTTTTTCGATGGGAAGTCCCAGCAGGCTGGCCAGATAGACCCGGTTGATTACATTATGCGCGACCACCGCGATCGTCTCGCCGGTATGGCGTTCCAGCAGTGATCGGAGCGCAGGCTCACATCGATTGAACACATCGCCGTAAGATTCTCCGCCTTCGTAACGGTTTCGGTAGGGATCATCCATGAATGCCTTATAGGCGGCCGGGGATTCCTGCTCAATGATGTCCCACGACTTTCCTTCCCACAGACCCACATCGCATTCATGAATCTCCGCGACTTCCTGCGGAGTCAGCTTAAAATGCGCACAGACTGCCTGGGCTGTCTCTTTCGCACGAATCATCGGACTGCTGTAGATATGGTTGATGGAACAGTTCTCTGCCAGGAAGGTCGCCAGGGCCTGAGCCTGTTTTTGTCCCGATTCACTCAGACTGGGATTGATACCGCAACCCTGCAGAATATAGGGCCGCTGTTCGTTCGGGGGAGTCGCTCCATGACGAATCAGCAGCAGGTTGGTCGCATCGGGTTCAGGGCGGGGGATAAAGTGTTGCTTTTCCATGTTCAGTCCTGTGTCAGGAAAGGTTCTAATCGGTTTGAATCTGTTTCTGATGTGCGGCCAGTTTGACCGCGGCCCGGACGGCCTCCATGATGCCTCTGGTCTCTGGCTTGACGTCGCTCCAGGCAATATCAAACGCGGTGCCATGACTGGGGCTGGTCCGGACGATCGGCAATCCCAGCGTAATATTGACCGCCTGGTCAAAGCCGAGCAGCTTGAAGGGGATGTGCCCCTGGTCATGATACATGGCAACGACTGCGTCAAACTCCCCATGCACGGCACGACGGATCAGCGTATCAGCCGGCAGCGGACCCGTCGCATTCAGCCCAGAAGCCCGGGCTCGCTCGACGGCCGGGGCGATGATCCGCGCTTCCTCATCACCAAACAGACCATGTTCTCCCGCATGGGGGTTCAAAGCACAGACGGCGACCCGGGGAGGTTCTGCGCCCATGATCTGCATCAGTTCAGCGATGAGGCGTGTCTTCTCAAAGATCTCATCGGTTTTCAACAGGCCGGGAACGCTGGCGATGGAAGTATGCAGGGTCGCATGTACGATTCCCAGACCAGCCGGCGGTTGAATCACGTCACTTCCCGGTAGATAGAGCATCATCCCAAAGTCGGCTACCTGACACCGGTCAGCCAGGATCTCAGTATGTCCCGGATAATCGATGCCGCCCCGATGCAGCGATTCCTTATTCAAGGGGGCTGTAGTGATCGCATCCACTTTTCCCGCCAGACAGTCATCGATGGCGCTGACCAGGTAGTCGTACGCCCCGCGACCCGCGCGGGCATCGACCTGGCAGGGGGTTGCTTCCGCCACATCCGCGCGTCCACGGTCAATGCAGTAGACTGCTCCCGGCCGGGATGAGAGTTCATCTGGTAGTTGATCGACGGAAATGACTTCCAGTCCACTCCCGGAATGGCGGGCAGCACGCCGCAGAACTTCCGCATTGCCATAGACGACCGGCCAGCAGAGTGCATTCAGTTCCGGCTGAACGCACAGGGCATCCAGTAGCTGGGGACCGATGCCAGAGACATCTCCCATTGTCAGAGCGATTCGCGGCTGTTTCATAGCGATTCGAAAACTTCACATTCTTTCAGCGGCAGCCCTCGACGGTCTTTCTCCGAGAGCAGTGGCTCGCCTGAGAGCGGCCAGTCAATTCCCAGTTCGGGATCGTTCCAGAGCAGAGTCCGGTCGTGTTCGGGGTAATAATAATCGCCACACTTATACACAAAATCAACCTGGGGGCTGATGACATAAAAACCGTGGGCAAAACCCGGGGGCACATAGAGTTGCTTGTGGTTCTCGCCTGTCAGGCGGATGGAGTAGGACTGGCCGAACGTGGGGGAGTTCTTCCGCAGGTCGACACACACGTCCAGAATTTCCCCTTCCATGACGTGCACCAGCTTGGCCTGGGGGTGCTGAATCTGGTAATGCAGTCCCCGGAGAATGCCGGCTGTGGAGCGGGATGCATTATCCTGTACAAAAGAGGCATCGACGCCAGCCTCCCTGTACCGCTCCTGCTGGTACGTTTCTTTGAAAAAACCACGTTCGTCAGAAAAGACCCGGGGGGTGATCACCAGTAACCCGGGAAAACCGGTCTGTTCTACTTCCATGAGGTGTGACTTCTCTCTCTGGGTGAAAAAGGGCGTATCTGTACCGCTTCTTGCGGGGAACGATCATACGGATCATAGCGATTTCAAGGCCATTTCATAAGGATTGAGAAAGTCCAGTTATGGATTTCTCAAAATCTTTCTTAACCCCTAAACACGACACAAGTCACCTTTTTTAAGGAATTTAGAAAAACGCCCATCCATGCGGAATTTCCTGTTTTTTCTTGAAAATGCTCATGTACATCGCGTATTCTATATGCAGTATTTCTTTCCCGAGAAATACATCCCGCAAAATTTCCTGCTGACGAGGTATGAGTTTGAGCCCCTTGATCTTCTTCAGAGCCGCAACCGGTGATTTGGTGCAACGCACTCTCGTCAGTGCAATGACCCTGGTCCTGCTTTCTCTGGCGCCCGCCAACGCTCAGGAAGTCGAGGTACGTAAACCCGTAGTTACCCCTGTCGCCCCGGCGAAACTTTCCGAAGTCTTTTTCAAGACCGTTCCCGATTCCCTGGAGGATCTTCAGGAAATCGAACGCCAGGTCACTTCCCTGACAGAAAAAGCGATTCACAGTACGGTCTCCGTACGGGTCGGCGATGCCCAGGGGAGTGGGGTGATCATTGATAACAAAGCCGGCTATATCCTCACAGCCGCGCATGTCATCGGACTCGCTCAGAAAGATGCCACCATCATCCTCCACGATGGCCGCACGTTGAAAGGCCGCACCATGGGCCTGAACCGCGGTCTCGATGCGGGACTGGTGAAACTGATCGAAGATGACGAAGTCGATATCAGCAAACTCACAGCCGCCAGGATGGGAGATATCTCCCAGATCAAAACCGGTGAGTGGGTTCTGGCCACCGGACACCCGAACGGCTATCAGGCAGGCCGTGCCCCTGTCGTACGACTGGGACGGGTTGTGACCCGGAAAAAACATCTGCTCCAGACTGATTGCACGCTGATCGGCGGAGACTCAGGTGGCCCGTTATTTAATATGCAGGGAGAGGTGGTTGGTATTCACAGCCGCATCGGTCCCTCTACCAGCTGGAATTTCCACATTCCCGTCTCCGCATTTCAGGATGACTGGGAAAAACTCGTTTCCGGCGATATGTGGGGGGCGAAGCCTCTCGGCCAGAATGCCGTCCTCGGCGTCAATGGCGAAACGACAGATCAAGGATGTAAAGTGACCGGCGTCACCCGCGGATTTCCCGCAGAAATCGCCGGCCTGAAAGAGAACGACATTATTTACCAGCTGAACGATGAAAAGATTACCGGCATCGAACAACTGGCGGAAGTCGTTCAACAATACAAACCGGGGCAGACGGTGCAGGTTCAACTGACGCGCGACGGCAAAAGCATGTCGTTTGAAGTTCAACTCGCCGCCCGGGATTAATACAAACTTGATCGCGATCCGGATGACTGCTTCGTAGTTCGGATCTGATAATAAAGTGATGTGAGGAGAAGCTCTTGAACCAGGATCATAAAACACGCAATCCGCAGACAGTCCGGCTGTTCGCACTGACTTTGATCATCACCACCTGCGCAGGGTGGCTGACTGATAGTGCCTCCGCTTTCGATCAACTTCAGCCGAGCCAGCTGACCAGCGGTTCTCAAATGCGTCGCGCGTTCCGGTCTGTCGTTTCGACTCCCCGTTCCTGGACGGTCCGCGTCCGTGTGAATGGCAGAGAAGCCTCACTCGGAGCCATCGTGGAATCTGATGGCTGGATACTGACAAAAGCCAGCCAGCTGGAAGGAAAAGTGACCTGCGAACTCACAACCGCTGAACGCTACGAAGCCGAAATCATCGGCGTCGACGGTAAGCTCGATCTGGCCCTGCTCAAAATTGATGCCCGGAATCTGCCTACAGTTCAATGGCAGTCAGTAACTGACCCCAAGGTTGGACAGTGGCTGGTCACTCCCGGACTGAGCATGTCTCCCGTGAGTGTCGGCGTACTCAGCGTGACACGACGGGATATCAAACCCGCCCCGGGTGTCCTGGGCGTGCAGATCGATGACGCTAACGGAGGCGCCCTGGTCAAACAGGTGATGCGCGAAAGTGGTGCTGAAGAAGCGGGCCTGAAACCAGGCGACGTGATTCTGAATGTGGCCGGCGAAAACATCGACAGTGCCAGTTCACTCTCGCGGTTCATCCGTAAATTTCTGCCTGGCGATCGTGTCCAGGTCCGGTTGCTCAGAGACGAAGAAGAAATCAACGCAGTCGTGGTCCTCACCGATCCACAGATGCTGATCTACGATCGCCTGCGGGAAATGCAGAAGAAAATGGGAGGCGCATTGAGTCGCCGGAAAACCGGCTTCGCTGAGGTCCTGCAGCACGATACCGTACTTCGCCCCGAAGACTGTGGCGGCGTCATCGTCGACCTGCACGGGAAGGCCATTGGCTTGAATATTGCCCGGGCTGGCAGAACCAAGTCCTTCGCGATTCCCGCCGATCAGGTGATTCCCATGATTCAGAAGCTCAAGCTCAAAGAGTATGCTCCTTACAATCCCCAGAAGGATCACAAGGAACAGACCGTTGCGGCCGGCAGTGCATCCTGAGACTAACGCTCATCCCGAATGATGACAGTGGAACTGTTCTTCCAGCTGCATTCTAAATTCACGTACTGCGGACGCCTCAACCCGGCTGGTGCGCAGCTTTTCTGAACAGGCTGCCCCTCGAATACCAATGATATCCGGCTGAATGGGAGAGAGTGCCTCCAGGTCACCCAGGCGAATGGAACCTGCCAGAGCGACCTTCAATCCGTGCCGATGCGCTCGTTGAATAAGTTCGTCCAGCATTTCCATCGAGAGCAGATCCGTTAACCCGAGCCCCTGTTTGTGGAAAGTGTCAATCAGCAGACCGGCACATCGGCTCTCAATCGCAGCCGAGAGGACTTCGAGTGGAGAGGCAGCCGAGGCCTGCTCCCAGTCTGCATACGCGACCGCGATCCAGTCGAACTGCCGTTGATGTTCCGTTTCAATCCGCTCGGTTACCTCCCGCCAGCAGGAGATCCAGTTGGACAGCGTCCGGGTTTCGGAGAGTCCCAGTTTCAGGTACTTCATGGCCGAGGGTATGCGGGGCATTGTGGATCGCTCTTGCCATTCGACCAGTTCGCCCAGCGCCATACTGAGGGGCTGAGTGATGTTGTGACGTTCGCAGTAGGCCGCGATCATCTGCAGGGACTCAGAATTCACCATCCCCAGGGCGCCATTCAGCGGTTCTTTGAAATCGAGCAGGTCACAACCTCCGGCCAGCGCAGCGGCAATTTCTTCACAATTACGAACGCTGACCAGTAACTCGACGCGGCGGGGATTCAACTAAGGGGCCTTCCTGAACTTCGACAGACCAAGAGGCTGCCTGCTTCGGGGTTTCTGATTCAATTACTTTTCCGGTTGCGGACGACGGAGTGCTTTGCCCGCCAGGCTGCCTGTGGGAAATCCACCGTTGATGGCAGGAGTCCCATTCACAAACAGGTAACGGATTCCCTCGGAATACTGATGCGGATTGTCAAACGTCGCCTGATCGATCAGCTTCGCGGGATCGAAGACTACGATATCCGCATAAGCGCCTTCCTTCAAATAGCCCCGGTCCGTTAAGCCCAGGATGTCAGCCGGCAGGCCGCTGGCACTGCGAACGGCCTTTTCCAGCGGGATTACTTTTTCCTGCAGCGAATAATAACCGAGTTTCCGCGGAAAGGTGCCGTAGTTACGGGGATGCGGACGATCTGAACCGGGCAGATAGGCTCGTCCGTCTGACGCGGTCGCAACCCAGTCGATTTTCATTATCTGACGCACGTCCTCTTCGTTCATGCTGAAGTTAACGACCGACGCGCCCCCGCGTCGGGTGATCTCGAGCACGATTTCCAGGATGCTTTTCTGCTCCTGATCCGCAATCTGCTGCAGGTTCTTACCCACCCAGTCGGGACGATCCGCGTAGCGGGCAATCCGGACCGCACTTCCGCCTTCCCGTTTTTCAATGTTCTTCTCGATCTGTTTAATGATCTTCTCTGAGGTCTCCGGGGCTTCCAGGCGGGCCACCAGTTCCTTGTTGCCTCCAGCCCGGGCCCAGGCTGGAATCAGGGTGGCGCCCAGTGATGTGCTGGACGCGATATAAGGATACTGGTCCGCAGTCACCGTCTGACCCTGCTGGCGGGCTTCGTCGATCATCGCCGCGGCGCGCAGTACCAGCCCCCAGGCATCCCGACCACTCGATTTGAAATGGGAAATATGTACAGGCATCTTGGCCTGCTGGCCGATCTTTAAAGCCTCATTCACGGCTGCCAGCAGCTCGGTGCTTTCGTTCCTTATATGACTGGCATAAATGCCGTTATACTCGGCGACGATCTTGGCCAGCGTAATCAGCTCATCCGTATCTGCATACGAGCTCGGCACATAGATCAAACCAGTCGACATCCCCCAGGCACCGTCCAGCATCGCCCGGCGGGCCAGCTCCTGCATCTTCTTCAGTTCTTCTTCCGTCGGTTCCCGCTGACCGGAGCCCATTACGTGGTCTCGCAGAGAACCCTGCGGAATCAGGTGCATCACATTCGTCCCGCTACCCGCGGCGTCAATCTGCCGATAATATTCCCCTGTATCAACCGGGCCACTACCGCAGTTTCCCGTGACCACGGTGGTACATCCCTGGGTGATAAAGTTCATATTCGCCCGGGTCAGGGGGGAAACAATCTGCCGATCGCTGTGATTATGCAGGTCGATGAATCCCGGGGCGATGACCAGTCCCTTGCAGGAAATGACCTGATCAGCGGATGCCTTGATTTCCGGGGCAATTTTGACGATCCGGTCATCCTTGATCGCCAGATCTCCTGTAAAACCTGCTTTTCCTGTTCCATCGATGATCGTGCCCCCTTTGAGCAGCAGGTCGTACGAGGCAGATTCCTGGGCGGAGAGCGTTCTGAGGGGCATCAGAGCCAGTAACAGCAGGCACAGGCTGACTTGCAGACGGAGCAGATTCATGAGTGGAACTCCCTGAATTGAATTGGGTTTACGGTACGAGCTCGCAAATTATGAAGATTTGACGTACTCATGATCAAAGTATCGCTAAAACCGCTTCGAACTACCAGTAAGAATGACGGTTTCTGGGCTTTGCGTTACTAATCTATTGCTGATATATTTTGCCCCTTATTATAGTAGCCTGACGCGCTGCGAGGCGGCTATCTGGTGAGACCCTCTGTTCCCCGTGAGGAACGTCCGAATGTCAAGAAGGTTTCCCGATTGAAACATTTTGGGAAGATTGAAGAGTCATGAAACGAGAAGATGTGCGGAACATTGCTATCATTGCGCACGTGGACCACGGGAAGACCACGCTGGTCGACGCCCTGCTACACCAGAGCGGCCAGTTCCGGGATTCCCAGTTGAAAGGTGACTGTATTCTGGATTCGAACGATCTGGAACGCGAACGGGGAATCACCATCCTGGCCAAGAACATTGCCCTGATGTACAAGGGCGTGAAAATCAACATCATCGATACCCCGGGCCACGCCGACTTCGGTGGCGAAGTCGAGCGCGTGCTCCGCATGGCCGATGGTGTGCTGATTCTGGTGGATGCCTTTGAAGGCCCCCGTCCCCAGACCCGCTTCGTATTGAAAAAGGCCCTCGAGTGTCATCTGAAGCCTCTCGTGGTGATCAACAAGATCGACCGCCCCGACTGCCGCCCCGATCACGTGCTGAGCGAAATGTTCGACCTCTTCGTCGATCTGGATGCAGACGACGAAACGCTCGATTTCCCTTACATCTACGCCAGTGCCCGTGAAGGCTTCGCCACACACGATCTGGACAACTTCGGCGACAGCATCCATCCGCTGCTGGACATGGTGCTTGAGAAAGTACCCGCTCCGGAAGTCGAATTCGACGCCCCGCTGAAGATGATGGTCACGACCCTCGAATGGTCTGAATACGTGGGCCGCGTAGCCACCGGTCGTATCAGCACCGGTAAAGTCCGACGCGGTGAAAAGGTCACCCTGATCAAGGCCGGCGGAAAGCATATCAACTGTACCGTCGATTCGGTCGAACTGTTCAATAACCTGGGACGGGCTCCCGTTGAAGAAGCCACCGCCGGCGATATCGTCGCTTTGGTTGGTCTGGACAATCCTGAAATCGGCGACACCGTTGCCTGTGCACTGAAACCTGAAGCCTTGGAACGTATCGACGTTGATGAGCCGACACTCTCGATGTTGTTTACCATCAACAGTTCTCCGCTGGCGGGGCAGGATGGCAAATACGTCACCAGCCGTAACCTGCGGGAACGTCTGATGCGTGAGCTCGAATCGAACGTGGCTCTGCGTGTCACCGAACGGGAAGATAAAGACTCGTTCTCTGTTTCCGGTCGTGGCGTGCTGCACCTCTCCGTACTCATCGAACAGATGCGTCGCGAAGGTTATGAGCTTTCCGTTGGTAAGCCTGAAGTAATTCGCAAGAAGATTGACGATAAATGGCACGAACCGTTCGAAGAACTCGTTGTCGACGTGCCTGCGGATTCGGTCGGTTCCGTGATGGAACTGGTCTGTGCCCGTCGAGGACAGATTATCGACATGACGGCAGGCGAAACCGGAATGTCACATCTCAAGTTTTCGATTCCCGCCCGCGGGCTGATCGGTCTGCGAACCCGTCTGCTCAACGCGACCAAAGGGGAAGCGATCATCAACCACCGCTTCGAAGGCTACAAGCCCAGCGAAGGGGAAGTTCCCCGTCGTGCGAACGGCGTGATGGTCTCCCAGGCCAAAGGGCAAGCCGTAGGCTATGCTCTCTGGAAACTGCAGGAACGGGCTGAATTTTTCGTTTCTCCCGGAGATGATGTCTACGAAGGAATGATCATCGGCGAAAACGCCCGTGAGAATGACCTCGTCGTCAATCCGATCCGCGGTAAAAAACTGACGAACGTGCGTGCTTCCGGTTCTGATGAAAACGTTGCCCTCAAGCCGGCCCGGGATATGAGTCTCGAAGCCGCCCTGGAGTACATCGAGCAGGACGAATATGTGGAGATCACTCCCAAGCTGATCCGTCTCCGCAAGATCTACCTCACGGAAAACGAGCGGAAACGCCAGCACCGCAGTGCGAATGCTTAATTCAGCAGAACGCACCCTATGATTTTGACTTCCCAACCTGGGGCCGGCTTACCGGTCCCAGGTTTTTAATTTACCCACCAGATCCAGCATTTCATTGCGCCGCTTTTCAAACAGCCCGAACAGGGCCAGGATGCAGATCCCCAGACCAATCCCAAACGCCCACCAGGGCCACACGTGTCCCAGTGACTGCGACGCGTGCCAGATCATGCTCACAATCGAAAGCACCAGGAACGAAGTGCCGACATACAGGAAGGCCCGTACTCGCAGCAGCATCCCGGCGAAGATCCCCACGACCGACAGGCCACACAGAATCATCGGGAGCTCAATACTTTCCGCTACTCCGGTGATGAACATGTCCCCGGTCGAACTGACATAAATGGCAATCGTGGAAAAGTACCGGATCGAAGTCAGCTGAGAATCGCTCAGTTTATCACGATTCAGATGTGTCGCGACCAGTACCGACAATGCCGGCGGAATCAGCCAGAGCTGAGGATGCTGTGTCAGCAACTGTCCCTGTTCCACCCAGAAAGCCCACAAGGCACCGTTACCCGCCAGAGCGGCCAGCGTGGTATAGACGAACGACTTTCTCCAGAGGCTCATCACCACGTAGACCAGGCTGATCAACAGCAGCACCAGGGAATATTCGCCGACCACCGGTGAGGTCTGAGTCGAAGCACCATGCAGCCAGAAGCTCAGTGCGGGCAACAGCGGGAGGAAGACGCCCGTCCGCTGGAGCGGTTCAGACAACACCTGCAGCCCGATGCGGTCGAAGAACTCGCCGACCCCCGCACCGGCAAAGGCAATCGCGATAACGATATAAGGCCAGTAAGGCAGCAGGTAGCCGCGGAACAGTTCCGGCACGGTCAGGTAAATATGCAGGAACAGCAGGGCCAGTACGATTTCAGACGCATAGACATACAGCATTCTGCGTTTCAACGGGAGCTGGAACGGATCATATTTGGGAATGGCAGCCATCACGATCAGGGCCGCGGAGAGCAGCACCAGCGCCGCAGAAACAACGCCGATTCTCGCGGGAGTCAATTGCAGCCGGACCCCGGTCAGTTGCAGTCCGATCTCCGAAGCCAGGATGGATAACAGTGCGACACCAGCAGCGGTCAGGAAGGTCCGTGCGCTTTTGCGAATCGCTTCCGTCCAGTCCGGGGTGAGGCTTGGCCATTTCGCAAGTACAACCGTGGTCAGCAGGCTCAGAACGGAGACTGCCTCCAGTAAGCGAATCAGATGGTCGAGCCAGTAGAAGTTCCCTTTAACGGGCAACAGGGCCCAGCTGAAATAGATGGATGCAGCGCCCAGTGCCAACAGGGCACGGTGTTTGAACCGTTCGGAAAGTTCTGTCAAATCACCCACAGCCAGCAGCGCCGGAACCGTGAGAAAGGTCCCCACCACCGACCACCAGCGGAGCGTCTGATCTTCAAATCGCAATACGCTGTGCAGCAATGCCAGGATTGTCGAGAGCGTCATCACGGAAACCGCTTGCGGGACCCAGCTGCGTGCCTGCTCCCAGATGAGGTCCGCGTTGGCAATCGCCAGGCGGTTACCAGCCTGACCCAGCTGTGAACGCACTCTCCACAGAATCCCGATCAGACAGGCATAGACAGACAGCGCGATGCCCGACCGCTGTACCAGGATCCGCAGTTCTGTCTCATTACTCAGGAAGGTGCCGATCGCACATAATCCCATCATAAACAGTGGCGCCAGCCCATATCGGCTGTTCCGGTCCCAGAGCAGCGCCGTCAACAGTACGGTCACCGATGCCAGGGCAATCCACCCCTGAATGTCACGAATGACGGGAAGACCTTCTACTGTCAGCAATGTCCGGGAAACGGTGATTGTCAGCGTGTAGAGCAGGACGACTCCCGACAGAGTCCCCGTTACGATGTGCTGCAACCTGAATTCAGACAGTCCGAGCTCTTCGTCAGTCGAGACACGTTGCCGATAGACGTCCACCGCCAGCCAGCAGGCCGCGACACCAGCTGCGGTGGTTACCAGCCATTTCAGTAGATCCATCTCGTTTTGAGGAGAGATGACCACGCCGACATCGTTCCAGTGGGCAGTCAGGACAAATACGGTGCCAAGTAAGGATATCGCCAGTGAAGCCCAGGCCATGATCTGTTTTCGCAGACAGAGTCCCAGCGTGAAATACAGGGCCGTCCCTGTCGCTGCGATCGTCAGTCCCGGCCAGGGGCGATAGAGGTCAGACCAGCCTCCCCGGAATCCGAACAGCAGTAACAGACCAAAGAGCAACTGAGACCAGTAGAGATGTCGTAGTGTGTCAGCCTGTAGTTCGGTATCGCCGGCTGAGCGACGCCAGGTTTGCACAAAGCGGAACGCGTGAAAAGTAAGCACCACAAGTAGCCCCCCTTCGAGCAACAGGTTGACCTGCCAGGCGTTCCAATCCGTGTGATGCCAGCCCAGGACCGCTGCCAGACCGATCAGTGCCAGGCTGAGGAAGCTCAGACCATTGACCTGCATACTGCTGGAGTACCTGCGGGCAAAATACTGAATGCAGAATGCAGAGACTCCAACCGCAGGCAGAGTCACCCATGGAGCTTGTGAGAAGCGTGGTCCCCATGATCCGGCAGGATCGAACAGATTGAACAAGAAGGGGAGCAGATAGGGAGAGACGACCAGGCTGAGCATCGTCGCCAGATGAAGCCGTAACGGTGGCCACTCGGAGGACGTGAGCAGCTGGTGTTCACGGAACTCGGGATGAATCCAGCGTTCGCATGCCAGCCAGAAGATCCCGAAACCGGCAGCCGCGAGTCCCAGCCAGGTAAGGGTCTGCAGGAACTCGGCGGTATCATATTGATCGAGGGGTGTCGAAAACATCAGAATGGTTCCCGCCAGCGTTGTCGCCAGCAGAAGATGGGATGCGAGCAGCATCCAGCCGTTGGAGCGGAACAGCACTGCATAACAGATGATCGTTCCCAGCAGTATCAGCAGCGGCAGACCGAATTGTGTGAAAGCGAGTAACCGGTCTGCAACATCAAGAGTTGGGATCTGTCCCAGCCCCGTTCCCAGAACCTGACAGATTGTCAGGAACAGGACAGGCAGACCGACCCCCAGCATGCTCAAGTCACGCCACGATGGTTTGTCTTCCAGCAGACGCGTAAGGTACCCCAAGCGGACCTGCTGCGACTGGAAAGTCTGCAGCACCGATTCTGCTTTCCAGACAACCACAAATATAACCACGGCATACAGGCTCAGGCACCAGCGGAGAGCCCCCGCCACATGCTGAGTCTGGTTGAAATACCCGGCGAGCAAAAAGGGAATCAGGTAACTGATTAGCAGCATGCCCAGCGAAGCGAGTTTCTGCAGGCGACTGTTGAGAAAAGTCAGACATCCCAACATCAACAGGCCCAGACAGAGCCAGCTCCAGATACTGAAGGCTTCTGGTGCCAGTTGCAAAGGAAAGCCGACCGAGAATTCTTTCAATGCGGAATTGAAAATAACAAACAGGGAAAACAGTACAACCAGCGTGCAGGAGAGGGCACCTTGTGTCCAGAGGCTGTGTTCCCGGGGCCGCGTGATGGTAATGGCCGTCAATCCCATCAGGTAGACGAACAAGCCAAACATTGCGGGAGCCAGATATTTCCAGACCGCACTCATCCGGTAGGCCTGGCTGAACTCGGCTCCGACCAGAGGTAACAGGGCAAATGCGAATACGAGACCTGTAGCAAGGATGGCACCGCCCAGTAGAATCGGTTGCAGATTCAGCCGACTGGTGCGGGCCAGCGCTCCCAGCATGTTGCCTGAGAATTTTTGGGAACGGATCAGCGAGTTCAGTCCATTCCAGAGGGCAATTGCCAGGATATGGAACAGCCAGTAACGGGGAGAATGGTAACCATTGCCCGTCCAGAGATCAAAACGCTGGCCGACCGCAGTCGCGGTGTAGAGCGTGCCAGCCGTCCCCGCGAACTGGGCACACAGAAACCAGACTTCGGAACGCAGAATCAACGCAATGCCCAGCCAGATCAGCATCAGCCAGAACGAGTAAAACGCATGCATGTGGGCCGGCATGATCTGCAGCAGTGCATAAGGGATCATGAGGACCGACGTGATCATGGCACCTGCGGTGAGGGGGCTGGTAAACGAATTACCCTCAGCGGGCAGCAGCGACCAGCTGTTCTGTAACTTTTGTCGATTTTGGGACCAGAATTGCAGGGCAAGTAAAAACAGCAGGCTGGTCGAAGCGTGGATCAGACAGCCCCAGGCAAAGGGACCATCGGGACGCAGATGCATGCTCTGCAGCAACTCGCGGATGGGGCCGTTGAGGCAGAGTGCGTGTTGCAGTGTCAGGAACCAGAGAAATGATCCGATGCTGGAAAGTATCGGACGACGAATGTGCCAGTTTGCAGTCAGGAACACAACGGAGTTCAACAGTAAAGCCACCGTAGTCCACATGACATCTGTGCGGGCATAAAAGCCCGCGTAGACTGCGATCAGGCTGGAGCCGCAGGCCAGCCCAACTGCGGCATACAGGTAGTATTCCGCTGCCTCCCGGTGCGATTTGTTCTTGAGCAGCATCGCTCCGATTCCCGCGCCGATCGCCAAAGCCAGTAATACGATGGCAGAACGGCCCAGCAGCATCGCTTCCATCAGCATCCGCTGTGTGACACCTTCAAGAGGCAGAGTGCCTCCCAGAACGTGAAATCCGAGCAGGGCTGAAATCGTAAGCGATGCGAGTGCCGGTACATGGCACAAAGGAAAACGTCCGCGAAAGGCGAGCAGTGTCAGGCTGATGGCGTTGACGATTCCCAGGGCGATCAGAATGTCGACGCGCGGCCAGGCGATTGCGAAGTTAACCAGCAGCATGATCGCAGCAAAGATCGCGAGGGACGAACCCGTCAGGGACCAGTGCGGCGATTCATCTTTCCCTTTCCGGTGATGGAGCAGCAGACCGAATCCGACCAGTAGACTTTCCATCAGGCTGAACAGTGGCGTCAGTCTCGCAAAGGTTTCCAGGCGTTCGGGGGCATTCCAGATCATCAGCCAGCAGGGGGCTAGCACGGAAAAGACCGCCAGCCCGAGCAGCGTGACCAGTTCGCGGGCGCGGGAATCAGATATTTCTTCCCAGTCGAACGTATTGCGCAGCACATACACCAATCCACCGACAAAGCAGCCGACTGGTAACAGTGCGAGAAAATTGATTTGCAGAAACGTCGTAGCCTGATCCCCGAGGCGGGAGATTAGAATCTGCCCGGCTGAGGTACCCAGGACAATCGCCAGTAAAGGCCAGCGTCCGAAACTGAGCAGGATGCGGCTGGACGAATGGACCATCCACCCGAACGCGGCAAAGCCGACGCCGAGTGCCAGTATGAAGAGCGGGTCGGTTGCAGGCCTGTGATCGGACAGGCGAATGGCTGCCAGGAAGTTGAGAGGCACCAGTAGCACCGTAATCAGTAACAGGCCGCGACTGGTGGCTTCCAGTTTCCAGCGTTTGAACGTGTAAAGTCCCGCACCATGGATGGCGGCGGTGGCCAGCAGGAAGAGCAGGGCAGGCAGATAAGGAATCTGATTTTTCAATGTCGACCAGAGACTGACCACCAGGCCAATGGCACTGCCGACAATCAGTAGACCGCTGACCAGTTCCCCCCAGCGAATGTTTTTCTCTTCCATGAACGCCTGCAGCAGTGAACCCAGCGGACGTTTCTGCTCTTCGACGGGCATCGCAGGACGTGGGGAAGTGTGTGCTGGAGAGACAGGTTCAATCTGTTCGGGCCTGGTTTCCGGTTCAAAGGCACTCTCGTCCAGAAAATCGGAGATTTCGAGAACCGGTTCTTTTTCAGGCGTCTTCTGTGGGACTGGTTTCTGCGTCGATGGTTTGGGTTCAGGCTTGGACTCGGGTGTGAGTTTTGGCTTGGGTTTCGGTTGTACGACTTCAGGAGGAGCGGGCGCCGGTTGCTTGGCTGCTGTATATTTGAAGAGGCGGACGAAATCTTCTTCCGGGATGACGCCCTGATTATATAGTCGGCGGAGGTAGCGTTCGGCTGTTTGACGCTCCTGCTCGCGAGTACTCTCTGTTGTCTTTCGTTCTTCGGCAAGTTGATGCGAGGAATGAACGTCGTTTGGGGGCGCTTCCGGCGAGAACAGTTTGGTGAGGAAGTGACCAATCACCCAGATTCCGTGGATGAAGGAAGCGAAGAGAATCAAAAGAATGAAAACCAGTACGAGTTCCATGGGGTTGGTCCCTGTTGCAGCGGAAGATCAAACATCCAGCCTTACCTCGGCTTCTTTACGGGCGGATTCTCTTGAGCGATATCACTCCTCAATTTGGAATTTTCATTAAAAATCAGGATGTTATTTCTTAACTCTAATCCAGGAAAAGGATTAGAGCAATGATGTTCAATAAACGGAGATGCGGGTGCCATCGGCGAACATCCGGGTCGGCTGACTGCTTCGGATCTCTTTACCCCAGCGACGCCTGACCGCGGGGGGCAGATAAGTGAAGGCATACCAGCCATCCAGCACGCGATTGCGGACTGTCTGTTGTTCCAGATTCTCCAGTTCCCAACTGGTCAGAATTGTTTTCCATAACCGGGCCCGTTGAGAGGCGCGGTAGTGGATGGGATCAAAGCCATACCACTCAGGCTGGGGAGCCACAATCCGGATACGGGGATCTCCAGCCAGTTCGGCGAGTCGCTGATTCAACTCGCCGACTTTCTGAATCAGATCGGGAAGTGAGGCCGGGTTTTTCGGGAAGAACAGCCGTCGCGTCATCTCAAAACGCAGATTTGAGAGTTTCGCGAGTGTGAACTCGGGAAGTAATGTGATTGTTACCCGGGCATCGATCGCCTGTAATTGATCCAGGCAGAGCCTGACCCAACTGAAGATGGCATCGACCGTTTGACCGTAAATCAGATCATTGCCGATATCAGTCAACAGCGCGAGGGGCTGTTCCGAAATTCGATCCGGTGTGGGTAATGCCTGCCACAAATCACAGCGGGAGATGCCGGGCAGGGCACGGTGCAGCAGACGACTCCAGGTTCCGTATGAGCGTCCATGCCCGAGGGCGGTATAGATGTCACAGGGAACCCCTATGCTCGGCTGCAGGAGACGCAGAATCAGAGGAAAGTCTCTGGTCAGGTTACTTGCTCCCAGCAGAATCACCGGACGTCCGCCGGACTGTGGCTCTGGAGCAGTGAATTCAGGCATGGATGTAATTATCCCGGGTGTCGTGATATATGTGAAAGGAAGCTTTCTATTTTAGCGAGATCAGGTATTTCAGAAAGAGAAATTTACACTCGCTCTGATTTATAAGCAGAGGAATGCTCGCGCATAAAAAAAGGCACCATCGATTTGATGGTGCCTTGATTCTATGTTGAATGAGAAGCGGGGCGATTAGTCTTCGCCTTCTGCTTCTTCTTCCTCTTCAGCTTCCGCAGCGGAGCCGGCGAAGCTGGAGCAGACCGAGCGAGCGATAGCAGAGACTTTGTTTTCCTCTGGCTTCTTCATCTCGGTTTCTTTGTATTCAGCTTTTTCCAGGATGACGTCAACCGCTTTACGCTCACGCAGCTGAGCTTCCAGGTTTTCAATCATGCCGGATTTGACCATACGAGCCCGTACGCGGCGGGGGCTTTCACCCTGCTGCATGGCCATGTAGTAGATTTCCATGTCGATTTCGGAAGGATCGACCATCAGGTTTTCGGTCGTGGCAATCTTGTCCAGCACGAAGTGCTCTTTGAGTGCCTGACGAGTGCTGGAAATCGCCTGCTGACGCAGTTCGTTTTCGCGAGCCTGGATATCCTGGCGGGAGAAACCGGCCTGCTGCATTTCGAGGATTTCCCGACGCAGTGCGTTTTCCACCTGCTTGGAAACCAGTGTTTCCGGCAGATCCCAGTCGGCAGACTCGGTGATCTTTTCCAGAACCTGGGTACGGGTAGACTGACGCTGCTCGTAAGTCACCTGACGTTCCAGGATGTTTTTGATTTCTTCGCGGAGTTCTTCTTCCGATTCGGCACCGATCCGTTCCAGCAGCTCTTCGTTGATTTCCGGAGGCTGGATGAACTTGACGGTCTTCACGGTGAAAGTCGCTTTGACCTTTTCGCCACGCATTTCGATCTGATCGGCTTCTGCAGAAACTTCAAATTCGGTTTCGCGAGTGTCGCCGGCTTTAACGTCAGCCATGACTTCGCCGAAGTCTTTGATTTCGGCATCACGCAGACGCAGGATCGGACGGAGCGGAACTACCAGTTCAGCGATTTCGCTGAGTGGCTTGCCGTCGTGTTCGAACTTGATTGACAGTTCGAGGTAATCTTCTTTTTCAGCAGCACCTTTCCGTTCTTCCATTTCGCCGTACTGGCCGAGGAAGCGGTTGAGGTATTCTTCGATGTCTTTGTCGCCGATTTCGCGGACAGGACGTTCCAGCGACAACCCTTTGTATTCGGGCAGTTTGAAATCAGGACGAACTTCGACTTCAAATTCGAAGGTGAATTCGCCGTCTTCTGGAATTTCCAGGCTTTCGACATCAATGGTTGGCTCGTTGATCGGATCCAGGTCATTGTCTTCAGCGATCAGTTCCAGGCTTTCCATCAGGACCCGCTGTTTGACCTGATCGTTGAGTTCCTGGCGGAAACGTTTTTCGATCAGCTTCTTGGGAACATGGCCAACGCGGAAACCGGGAACTGTTGCCTGATCACCCAGTTCAGAGACAGACTCAGAGTAGAAGTGCTCAATGTCAGAACGGGGGACTGATACAGTCACATGTTTTTTACAGGGACCCACCTCTTTAATATCGGCGGTCGCAGACATTTTATACTCGCCTTCGGTGGAGACGGTTTCTTCTGTCGTTGCGAGATCGTCAGACACGGTCCAATCCTTTTCTTTTACGTTGTGTAGAAAACAGCAATGGGGGCTTTACCAAATCACTGCACTCAATCTGAGGGTGGCAGTTGCACACTGCGGAGCTGATTCTGATAGCGATACTACTTAAAGTATGAAAAGCCCCACATTCAAGAAGATGGGGGCTCTGATTCAATCCCTGAGATTTTGCATGCGAAAAAAAGAGCGGGTGAAGGGATTTGAACCCTCGACAGCCACGTTGGCAACGTGGTGCTCTACCACTGAGCTACACCCGCGAGCTGGCATGTATTGGACTGAGAGTGAAGATCACTTTCAGAAGCAACACGTGCTTGCTGTGTGTGAAGATTATGTAATCTTATCCGCTGAGGTCAAGGGTACGACAAGAAGTAAATCATGGATATCAGAGACTTTTTTCATTTTTTCTCTTCGTATCCTTTCTGAGCCTGCTGTTTATGGCTGACTCTACGGATTGACAGGATTTTACGGACGCTCTCACAATCCAGGTGGACTGTTTTTGGTCCCTGTTGCCGATTCGCCACGTGTTGCTTTGAAACAACATCGCGCTAACTGACCTGATAACAGCGGGTTAAGTCCTCTCTGCTCCTCGCCCCTCAGATCGTGTTGATTTTTCACCACAGTCCGCTCAGACCGTGTGCCGCGTGCCGCAAGAATTATTTCAACGGACGGACTGTTTTTATCTCCTTATATTTCAACAGGTTGTGATCACTGCTGTGGACGGTTTGTAAAAACTTTTTTACGTTCCGGCACGTTTGGTATTCAGCTTGCTTTACATCCCATTATCAACTTTGAAACGTTGACTCGATGCAAACAACTTTAAATCAAACAATTTTGGAGACCACCACTATGAAAAACATCATCAACTCACTGATCAACGACGAAGCCGGTTTCATTGTTTCTGCAGAACTGGTTCTGATTTCCTCGATCGCCGTACTGGCCATGATCGTCGGACTGTCTGAAGTCGCTAATAACGTGAACCAGGAACTGGAAGATGTCGGATCCGCTTTCTCCAGCATCAACCAGACTTACAACCTCTGTGAAGTCTCAGGTCACAAAGGGGAACTCAGTGGCAGCAATTTCCGTGACTGCCCCGACTTCTGCTCAGGTCAGTGGGACATCTACTAAGCCTGACGCTCTGAAAACAACTCTACCCGAAACTGCTTTCTTTCCAAAGACGACCGCCTGCAGGGATTCACCACTCCTGCAGGCATCCGGTCACCCGAAACAAAACCAAATCTCTTAATCTCTGGAGTCTGTGAACATGAATAGTGTGCTGATGCGTTTCATGAACGAAGAGGCGGGCTTTATTGTCTCTGCCGAACTGGTACTGATCTCAACGATCGCCGTCCTGGCGATGATTGTAGGGCTCAGTGAAGTCGCCCATGGTATTAACCAGGAACTGGAAGATGTCGGCTCGGCGTTTGGCCGCATCAATCAGAGTTTCTATGTTGCAGGGGCGCATGGCCACAAGGCCTGCACAGACGGCAGCAGTTTCCGCGATCAGGCGGATTTCTGTGACGGCGAGAATGACATCGTCTGTGATCGTCCGCCCCGCAGCGAAGGGAACGGCTACTACTATTAAGCGATCGCGGAACAGCAGTTCTGCTCACACATAATGTTTCCTTAACAGGAAGCAGGCATGCATCGAGGCGGAGGTCTCCACCTCAGGCACCCTGATCAGCGAATCTGGTCAGGGTGCTTTTTTTATGCGCGGCGCGGGAGCTTTTATTTAGGAAAGAAGTCGGCCAGGTTGACTACAGTTTCCGTACGAGCCGAGTAGTCCAGCGCGTTGAGTACCCGCTGGGTATTGATCCCCAGATCAGGCCACTGCTGCTCCAGTCGTCCCGAACGGATAATGTCGCAGAAATGGTTGATCATACAGGTTTCCTGCAGCGGATTCGCGGTTTCGTGTCGGGTGATCTTTCCCCAGGAGTCTTTGACTTCAAAGGCGGGTTTGGTGTTTTCCCAAGGGCGGGTGAAGTCATCACAGATCAGTGAGGCTTTTGTGCCGGCCAGTTCAAACCACTTTCGCATGTTGACATCAAAACCACAATCAAAGGATGCGATGCGATCTTTGCTGAACCACATGATTCCGGAGAAATTATAATCGACGTCATTATAAGGTCGTGCGGTTCCGAAGACTTTGGTGGGCAGTTCATTGAATGCCCAGAGGGCGACTCCAATACAGTACCAGCCCAGGTCACCTAAGGAACCGCCTCCCAGATCGCGCTGCAGACGGAGGTCTCCTTCAGGGACGGTATCCCAGTTGAAGGTGAAAGCGGAAGTGATCCTGCGGTGTTCTCCCAGCGCGTCGCTGCGAATCAGTTCGAGCATCTCTTGCGCACGCGGATGGTGATACCACATCACGCCATCCATCAGCTGAACTTCGTTTTCCAGACAGACGCGTCGCATTTCGCGCGCCTGGTTCACATTGAGTGCCAGGGGCTTTTCACATAATACGTGTTTGCCTGCGCGGGCGGCGCGAACGGTCCACTCGCCATGCAGTGCCGGTGGGAGTGGAATGTAGACGGCATCGATATCGGGATCGTGGATCAATGCGTCATAGCTGCCAACGCTGCGTTTGACGTGATGCTTTTCTGCCCAGTCGGCAGCGCGGGTGGCATCGCGGCTGGCGATGCAGGTCAACTCGGCATTCTCTGCCTGGTGAATTGCAATGCTGATCTTCTCGGCGATACGGGCCGTACCCAGGATGCCCCAGCGCACAGTCCGGTTTGAGTCTTTCATAGTCGGCGGTCCAATGAATCCAGGTAGTAAGATTTATGAAAAAAAATTTGAAATCTTCAAACCAAGTCGTTATCGTTGAGGCAGAGCAGCTTTTTCTCTTATTTCATTTCTTTTCTATCTTTCGATGCCTGAGAAAGTTTTGCTCAATATCACAGAGTTTTTGGACTCTGTAAAGTGTTCGTCGTTCAGTTTACCTGTCAGTTTTCGTATCGCGCTCCAGACAACATCTCTATTTTGACGCTCAAAGAAGTGGACACGTTTCTTGTGTGCATTTCGTTGTACATATGCCTGCTAGCGATAGGCTAGCATTGAACACTATTCCGGGTTCAGGCGGGCAGAATCTGGTAGACAGGAGTTAAAATGACCAAACGGATACAGATGTTAGCAATTGCCTGCGCCTTACTGACCATAGGTGGCGCGACGGCTCCCTCGGTGGAAGGAACACCACGGCGAGATATCATCACGAAACTCTCATTGAGTAAGGATGCCCCCCAGATTGAACTGTTTGAGGGGCTGAAGAAACAGACCCTGTCGGCACGGGTCTATCCCATCAGCGCCTATAATTCCTCAGTCTTCATTACGAATAAGACTTCCGAGCCACTGACGGTCAAAGTACCTCCCGCGGTTTCTTCCGTACACATTCTGGCGCAGGCTGGTCCGGGACAACAACCGGGACTCGGACAGGGATTGTTACAGGACCTGCAGGGACTCAATCAACCGATGACGGGAGATTCCCAGGCGGTCGGTGGCAATCTGGCACCGATGAGCAACAATCAGAATTTTGATTTCCAGGGCTTCTTTACCATTCCGCCGGAAAAGACCGTGCGCCTGCGGCTGCGTTCTGTCTGCCTGGAACATGGGAAGCCGTGCCCTTCCAGCAGAAAAACCTATGAGCTGCGCCCCATCGAATCGCAGGTGGAAGACAAAGCACTGGTGCTTCTGCTCAAGAAATTCAATCCCCGTCGCGACGACTGGGAAATGATGCAGGCCATCGCCTGGCACCTCTCCAGCCACCTGGACTGGCAGGACCTGGCCAGCAAACGGAAACACAAAATCGTGGGCGGCGGTGTGCCTTACTTCAAACCGGAGCAACTCATCGCTGCACGTAAAGTAGTAGAAGTGGCCCGCACTGAAGTGCATCGTCAGACCGTGGCAGATCGTAATCCGTTTTCAGATCAGGAAACGAAATCAACTCAGGAAGCAACTCTGAGTCGCGTTCGAGGCGAGCGCCGCTGAATTTCACCCGTTAAAAAAAGAAAGGGGCAGTCCTCATAAGACTGCCCCTTTTTTTTGATGTCTCAACTGTCAGTTGTCGTTTAACGTGACAGTGGTTTGTACTGAATCCGGTGCGGAGAGTCGGCATCGGCTCCCAGTTCTTCGTGGCGACGGGCTTCGTACATTTTGTAGTTGCCTTCAAAGAAGCGGACTTTGCTGTCACCTTCAAAGGCAATGATGTGTGTTGCCAGACGGTCGAGGAACCAGCGGTCGTGGCTGACTACCAGGGCACAGCCACTGAAGTGCTCGAGTCCTTCTTCCAGCGAACGCAGGGTATCCACGTCGAGGTCGTTGGTCGGTTCGTCCAGCAGCAGCAGATTACCACCCGAGCGGAGCAGTTTCGCCATATGCACGCGGTTACGTTCCCCACCAGAGAGTTCGCCAACCAGTTTCTGCTGATCGGGTCCCTTGAAGTTGAATCGGCCGACATACGTGCGGGCATGCACGCTCGATTTACCGACGACCAGATGATCGTGTCCCTGGGAAATTTCTTCGTAAACCGTTTTCTTCGGATCGAGGGCATCGCGGCTCTGGTCGACATAAGAGAGTTCAACCGATTCGCCGATTTCCAGGGTTCCGCTGTCCGGCTCTTCGAGACCCATGATCATTTTAAAGAGCGTCGTTTTACCGGCCCCGTTTGGACCAATCACGCCGACAATCCCGCCAGGGGGCAGTTCGAAGGTGAAATTCTCAAACAGCAGTTTGTCGCCGAAGCCTTTGGTGAGGTTATTCGCGATGAGCACCTTGCTGCCCAGCGACCGGGAAACCGGAATCTGAATGTCGGAAGCATCGTCGCGTTTTTCGTATTCTTCCGCAGCCAGTTCCTGGTAGCGTTGCACACGGGCCTTGTTTTTCGAAGCCTGTGCCTTGGGTGACATGCGGACCCACTCGAGTTCGCGTTTGAGGAACTTCTGCCGTTTCGATTCCTGTTTTTCTTCGACTTTCAGACGTGCCTGTTTCTGCTCCAGCCACGAAGAGTAGTTCCCTTCGAAAGGCAGACCACGGCCCCGTTCCAGTTCCAGAATCCAGCCTGCGACGTTATCGAGGAAGTAGCGGTCGTGGGTAATCGCCACAACGGTTCCCTGGAAGTCGTGCAGGTAACGCTCCAGCCAGGCGACCGATTCGGCGTCCAAGTGGTTCGTCGGTTCGTCCAGCAGCAGCAGGTCAGGGTTCTGCAGCAGGATTTTACAGAGGGCAACACGCCGCTGCTCTCCCCCGGACAGACTGCCGATGATGGCGTCTCCCGGCGGAACACGCATGGCGTCCATGGCGATTTCCAGGGTGCGATCCAGTTCCCAGAGGTTGGCTGCATCGATCTGGTCCTGCAGTGTCGCCTGTTCTTCGATCAGCTTTTCCATCTCTTCAGGAGAAGGATCTTCCGCGAACTTCATGTTGACTTCATTATAGCGGTCGAGGATCGACTGGGATTCAGCCACCGCTTCGGCGATACATTCTTCCACGGTCTGTTCAGGATTCAGATCCGGTTCCTGCTTGAAGTAACCGATCTTGATGCCTTTGGCAGGGCGGACATCCCCCTGGAAGCTGGTGTCTTCCCCTGACATGATTTTCAGCAGGGTACTTTTACCAGCACCGTTGACCCCCAGAACACCAATTTTTGCGCCAGGGAAGAATGAGAGCCAAATGTCTTTCAGAATCTCTTTCTGTTCAAAGACTTTGGTAACGCCTTCCAGTTGCATGATGTATTGTTGTGCCATGTCTCCGTCTCTTGCCCTGTGGGACTTCTGCTAACAGTGACCAATAAAATAGTGAGAACGCATTTGTGAGAATCAGGTCCGCTTTCCTCAGCGGAAAACCGGTCTGCCACACGCGAGATACCATAGCTGGACCAGGTTCGCAAGTCACTCGAAACAGGGGCAGACTTGCGAAATATTCAAAAAACACCGCTCCGGAAGCGATTTTTTGAAATCGGGAATGGGAATTCGGGAAAGTCGGATGACCTGGAACGGGTCAATTTTCGAGAGACTGGGAAACAGCCGCCTGTCAGTCTCGCGGTGGGTTCACGGGCTATTATTACCGTTCATTTCACCGGGTGAAGCCCCCATTTTTCCGAATTTTGAGCGAGATCAGCGTCGATCACTCGCTGGCAGCGGGTTTCGGGGGCTGTTTTCGTTTCAGGACGATGAAATATCCGTCGGTTTTGTCCGGCAGCAGTTCCCATTCGTCGGGGTGATCGCGATATTCGGGGATCTGATCAGGGGTTTTGATCTCGCTGTAAGGGTGCTGGGTATCAATGACGATATAGTCGGTGTCCTCCGGCACCCCTGCTTCGTAGTCGTTTACTTTCCGCCGGTATTTACTGTAATCGTAAGAGCGGGCATGGTGGGTATAGCGGGGATGCACGAAATCGGTCGAGGCGACTCTGCTCTCCGGGGGAATCAGATCTGCGATTTTTTCAAACTGACGCGCCCTTTCTCCGGGTACGTACAGCCGTCCCCAGTACCAGCTGGAACCGGAGTCCCAGAAGACCAGGCCTGCGGGACCCAGGCTGAAAAAGAGTCCGGTTGCCAGGGAGGAACTCCAGAGGAAATGCGTTGCCCAGGTCTGTGTCTGTGCCAGGGATGCGGGTTCCGATTTCCAGCGACGCAGCACCATTGTGACATTTCCAACTCCGTAAGCCGCAGCCCAGCAGAGAATAGGGACGATGGGAGCATGAAAATGGTGTCGCGGATCGTGGGCCAGTTCGTTCAGACAGAGTAGTCCAAACAGGGGCAGCCCCACCAGCAGACGTCCCGGTGAAAACAGGGGCAGCAGGCCGAGAGGGACGAGCAGCGCCAGGGCATAGATGAACGTATCGGGTTGGATCAGTTCGCCCAGCAGCAGTCCCGGATTGAACAGAATGTTGCTGACGACTTCGCCCAGGGAATTGCCGAATTTCTGAAAGTAACCGACGTAATGCACCTGTGTGCCGCCGCGGAACCAGGGGATCAGAACTTTTACAACCAGTGCCAGATAAACGACCGCAAACACTGACAGACCGATGCCCGGGGCGATGCTTTTCAGCAGCACGGATTTCTGTGCTTTTGATTCCGGTTTATTTTCCTGAAACGCGCGCCAGGCGATCCAGAGCCCCAAGGGGCCCAGGATAATCGCATAGTCTTCCTTGGCAGCCAGGCAGAGCAGCAGCAGGACGATTGCAGATTTCCAGCGCTTGCGTTCGATCGCTTCCAGGGCGAACAGCAGCAGGGGAACGCCGAAGGAGATCGGCCGGAATGTTTTGAGATCGATGGCGATGTCCAGAAACTGCAGGGGGAAGTAGCAGAGATAAGCTGCGACGATTGCAGTGCCCGCGGTTTTAGAACCGCTGTGTCGCGTCGCCATACGGTACAGCGGAATCGCACCGCAGGCCAGGGCCACGGTTTCACTCAGTTCCAGCAGCAGGTGGGATGGCCAGATCAGGTACAGCGGCGAGAGCAGCAGGTGAATGAATTGGATATGTTCTCCCCAGAACAGCCCCTGATCCAGATAACTGCGAAACCCTTTCCCATGCAGGACATTCCAGAGATGTTCTTCATACATGGCTGAATCGCCGTGGGGAATCAGCAGGCCCTGGTAAAGCCGCCAGTTCATCCAGGTGAAGATCAATACGAAAACGCCCATCAGCAGCCAGACAGTGACGGGCAGGGAGGACTTTGGTTCCGTGGAAAGTTCTTCGATCGAAGCTTCACTCTGGGAAGCGGGAAACAGCAGTGTCACCAATGTGGCCAGCCAGCCCGCGATTGTGATCGCGAACCAGAACTGCGAGGTGGCCAGCAGCAGACCTTCGCCGCTGCTCCAGCCGATGATAAACAGCAGGATTCGGAGCAGCTCCCAGACGCCGGGCAGAAACCACCAGCGATAACCCAGGCAGCCCCAGTCCGTCAGCGCAGCAGAGAACGCAGACTTCTGCAGGCGGGAAATCAGGAAGCCCCCCGCCAGCCAGGTCAGTGTTGCGGTGAGGAGCAGGTATCCCATCAACGGGAAAAAGGGAATGCCAACTGTTTGTGTGGTCGGATCGAGCGTCGCGCCCCAGCTTGAGAGCAGTGCTTCCCAGAGCGGAACACTGACGTACATTCCGGCCAGGTCCTGACTGCTGAAGATCGTCTGCAGGGCGAGTGTCACCGCACCGGGACCCAGCAAGACGCAGAGCAGCGCATAAGTAAATCGGCGACTGTCGATTGCAGGAGGAGTAGGGGCGCTGTGATTCATGAATTTGGAGCAGACTGTCTGTGAATGTTCTAACTGGCTTGCGACGATTCAGGCAGCGCTGTTGAGCGCTGCTCTGACAAATTTGGGAGATGCTGGCGGAAAAGAATCCGGTTTGGGTGAAAAAAAACAGGACGTTGTTACAATGAACTCCGAATCCCCTCTATCTCACTATTCTAAATGGATTTCTTTCAGCAGGGAAGCATTACAGGTTTGACCATGAAACATTCTAACGAACAGATGCGCGTGTACTGCGCAGGTCCTCTGTTTAATCGGACCGAACGGGACGAGATGACAGAGATTGCAGATCTCTTAACCAAAACCGGATATACCGTCTACCTGCCTCACCGCGACGGGATGGAATTTCGCCTGATCCTGGATGTGCTGGTCGAACGCAACTGGGATGCACCGACGGCTGCTCAGTTTCTGCATGAAGCCATTTTCTCGCTGGATGTCTACCAGCTGGTTGTGGAATGTGAGGCGATGGTCTGGAATCTCAACGGACGCGTTCCCGATGAAGGCGCTGTTTCCGAAGCAGCCATGGCCTGGATGCTGGGCAAGCCACTGATCGCCTATAAAGATGATGTCCGCTCGCTGATCCAGGGACGCTTTAATCCGCTGCTGGTGGGCATGGTCGAATTTGAATCGGTCGATGAAATCGAACAGATTCCGCATGCTCTCTCCTCGGCGATCCTGAATCATGATCTGCGTCCTCCTTTGGAAGTGGACGCGTTGCCCGCCAAGGTTCAGAAAGCAGTGCAGGCCGGCCAGGTACTGTGGAAGGCCATGTGCTCCGAAGGGGCGCAGGAAGATAACGAAATGATCGCGTCTGTCGTCGAGGAGTTGTTTGCGCCGAACGATCGTTCTTCGCTGCTCGCCTGAACGGCTCACGAAATCGTAAAACGGAATTGACGTTTCATGAACCACCCGTATGTCGAGATTCCTGAACTCTCCAACCTGCAGTCAGGCAGTGGCCTGGTCCGGATTCCCTACCAGCAGGACGTGCCTTTTACCGGTCGCGTCCGGGCACTGGTCGATACACCCGAGTTCCGACGGCTGTCGCACATCACCCAACTGGGGTTCACGGCGCTCGTTTATCCCGGAGCAACGCACACGCGTTTTGAACACGCGCTGGGCGTTTATCAGAATGCGCTGCAGTATCTCTGGCAACTGGGACGGGACGAACGTTTCGCGGCGACCGTGGACGTGCATACGGCGGAAGTGCTGATTGCAGCGGCCCTGCTGCACGATCTGGGGCACTGGCCGTTCTGTCATCTGATTGAAGATATGTCACTGGAAGGCATTCCCCGGCACGAGCAGTTTGCCCGGGAGTTTCTCTCGGAAGGACACGAACTGCCAAAGATCCTGCGGGAAGAGTGGGGCATTGAACCTTCCGAAGTGCTGGATATTCTGGTGCCGAGTTCGGATACCCCCCGCATGCGACTGGTGCGTTCGATTCTCTCTGGCCCGATTGACATCGATAAGATGGACTACCTCGATCGTGACAGTCTTCACGCCGGCGTGCCTTACGGTCGTAACTTCGATAAAAAACGACTGATCCAGTCGTTGATGGTTAACGCGGACGGAGATGGACTGGCGATTGGTTCCAAGGGTAAAACCGCAGCCGAGTTGATGGTGTTTGCCCGTTATGTGATGTTCAGCGAAGTCTACTGGCATCACGCGGTTCGTGCGGCGAGTACGATGTTTGCCCGCGCGTTTTATCATCTCTATCCCAGGCTGGATCTCGCTGAATATTTCCAGCTCACCGAGTCCGATTCCATTTCTGTACTCCGCAAGGAAGCACAGGGGACTGACTGCGAACGTCTCGTCGAAGGCATTTTCAGTAACAAACGTGTGCTCTATAAACGGGTGGCAGAATTCAGTTTCTATGAGTCATCTGAAGTCTTTGAACTGATTGCACATCGACCAGTCTCATCGCTGGTCCACTGGAGCGAACAACTGGCAGCGCGGCTCACGCAACGTTTAAAGCAGCAGGTCGATGCGACCGACGTTCTGATCGACGCCCCCCCCACGCATCGGGAAGTGGAATTCAACGTGGAGATCTATTCGCCGCGCGAAGCCCAATATCAGCCGCTGCACGTCGTCTCTCCTGTGGTGGATACGCTGGCACGCAAGCAGTTTGATGATTTCGTCAAACGGGTGCGCGTTTTTGCGCATCCCCGGATTGCGACTGAATGTAAAACGATGAGTGATTTCAAATCGCTGCTGATCGATGCTGTCAGGGAAAACGGCTGAACGGCCTGAAAAGGGCTGTTAATCTGTCTCGTGGTTGTTAGAATCAGGATAGTCTGTCTCTTTTATTTGACTCACTCTGCTTCCCTGGTACTGATCATGCCTCTGTTATCGAAGACCGCTGGATTTCGCTTTTCTGTGTCATGTTGTCTGCTTGCACTGTTGCTGACAAGTTGTGGTGACGGTGGAGGCAAGGTGGGGAGCTTTACAGAAGAGGACAAAGCCAGGTCACCTTCCTCGAATCGTTCCAATATGCGGGCACCGCAATTAAGGCCTCGTAAAGTGGAACCGCAACCGTCCCGCTCAACACAGCCGGCGGAACTGGAGGGAGACCCGGAAGATCATTTTGAGGTAGTCGATTACCTGCATAATTACCGGATTCAGAAGCCCGATCCCAGTCGCGCCCGCGGGGAAGAGTTCGCAGTGGTGCCCCCTGCCGAACCAGGATTGAATGCTTCCACATTTACTGTCATCCAGCCGGAGGCGACGGGGGAGACAACCCAGCCCAGTTCTACATTTAAACTTCCCAAGGGATTCACTGCGTTGCCAGAATATGGCTATTCTGCAGAAGGCTTACCCCGGCGGATTCGGTGTGACCGCGATTATTCCGAGATGGCGCTGGTCCCGGCTGGCGTTTCGATTCAGGGAGTCGAATCCGGCGATCCGAATGCGCAGCCGCAGTTTTCGATTTTTCAGAACGCGTTTTATATCGATCTGCACGAAGTCACGCTCGAACAATATCGCCGCTGGCGTTCAGAAATGATCGCCGCGAAAGGCAAAATTCCCGAACTGGCGGGAAATGATCAGGCGGAAGGGAACATCCCGGCCATGGGCATCGCGTATACCGACGCCATTAATTATGCCCGAACGATGGGCAAGCAGTTGCCCCTGGAAACGCAGTGGGAGAAAGCCGCGCGGGGCGAACTGGGATTTCAGTATCCCTGGGGTGACGGGCGTCCGCTCTGGCACAAGAACCGCCAGCCCGGACAAATAGATCCGGTGAAAAGTTTTCCGGGAGACAAGAGTCCCTACGGAGTTTACGACATGGCCGGAAATGCCCGGGAATGGTGCGATGACTGGTATTCTCCCGATGCCTATAAAGCGGCGCTGGCCCGCTCCGATGCCGGTGTCGTCCGCGACTGGACCGGTCCCAAGCTCCCGGTTGTATCGGGGGAACGTGTGGCCCGCGGTGCGAAAGATTCCTGGAAAGTCTGGAAACGGGCTGGGGAAAACATGCGGACTCCCGGCCCGGACATCGGTTTTCGCTGTGTCTTGAACCTTTCCGCTACAGGCCAGCAGCCTGACAAAAACGCCCGCCCCGCGAACGCGTTTTAATTCTTTTTTGCAGTGTCTCCCGCCTGAAACTGTTCAGGGCATTGATAGATGCCCTTGAGGTCCACTTTGAGCAGCCCACTTTACCTCGCATTTTCCGCTTGATTTCAGCAGCAATCGGTCTAAAGCCCTTGTATCCCGGCGATTCGGTATTGCGACAGGGTATGCCTGAATATTATAACAGGGCTAATAATTAGCCTGGCTAATCAATCAGGGGCGTTCACTCCGAAGGAGGTGCTGATGTTGCAATACGATTTTGAAGAGAGCATCGGTTACTGGATTACGATGACTTCGCATTCCTATCAGGATGCGTTGAATCAGGAATTGATTCCCTACGGAATCACCTTCCGACAGTTTCAGGTGATTGGCTGGCTGGTTTATGCAGGTCCCCTGTCCCAGGTGGAACTCGCTGAGCGAATGATGATCGAACCTCCGACTCTCGTGCGGATTCTGGATCGGATGGAACGCGATCAGTGGATCAAACGCGAAAGTGATCCGGAAGACCGGCGGCGGAAGGTGCTACAGGTTTTGCCCGAAGCGAAACCAATCTGGTCCAAGATGGTTTCCTGTCTGAAGCGGCTCCGAAAGAAAGCAACCAAAGGCATGACTGCCGAGCAGGTGGAGACACTGAAATCCCTGCTGATGCAGGTCCAGGAAAATCTGGGGGTCAAGCTCCCGGAGTTTGAGGCGGTCTGAAACAAAATTCAGGATGAAGCTGACTACTTACGACTACTTGATATGACGTTGAGGAAGTTTATGAGATTTGCAACCGTTTTAGTCGCAGCACTCGCTGTGTTAATCATCAATGCACAGACTGTCTGTGCCCAGCGGGGGCCGGCCCCTGTTGCGGTGGCAGAAGTCGTCCAGAAGGATCTTGCTTCGGGACAGACGTTTGTTGGAACGGTACTCCCCATTAAACGCAGTGTGATTGGTAGTGCTGTCGGCGGTCGTGTGGCTGAGTTCCCTGTGAACGAAGGGGATTTTGTCAAAGCCAAACAACCGCTCGCCCAGCTGTTGACGAATACCATCAAGTTGGAAGTGGCTGCGGAAAAAGCAGAGCTGCAGCTGCGAAAGCACGAACTGGAAGAGATGGAGAACGGTTCGCGTCCGGATGAAATTAAACGGGCTCGCGCACTGATGCAGGCGGCCCGGGCAGAGAGCGAATATCAGACGAAACGCCGTAAACGTCTGGAATCCCTCTATGCCCGCAAAGCCGTTAACGATGATGACATTCAGCAGGTCGTTTCCGAATCCATTCGGGCTGACGAATTATATGAGGAAGCACAGTCTGCCTATCAACTGGCTGTCGAGGGGCCTCGCAAAGAGAAAATTGATCAGGCCCGGGCCCGGGTAGCCATGCAGCAGGCGCTCGTCGACGAACTCGAAAGTAAAGTGGTCAAACACACGATCATTACCCCCTTTGATGGATACGTGGTCGCCGAACATACTGAAGTCGGTCAGTGGGTGAACTCTGGCGAACTTGTGGCTGAAGTCATCGCCCTGGATCAGGTCGATGTGAGTGTGCAGGTGCTGGAAAATCACGTCCCCCACGTGCGGCTGGGAATGGAAGTCCGGGTGGAAGTCCCCGCGATTCCTAACCAGGTCTTTACGGGAAAAGTTGCCTTAATCGTACCGCAGGCTGATGTTCGTGCCCGTACATTTCCCGTCAAAGTCCGTCTGAAAAATACAATCACCAAAGATGGTGGTCCCCTGTTGAAATCAGGCATGCTGGCCCGTGCGGTTCTGCCAACCGGACCTCAGCAGTCAGCGCTGCTGGTTTCCAAGGATGCCCTGGTTCTGGGCGGCCCGACACCAATGGTCTATGTCGTCGATCCTGCTGCAGATAATAAAAAGCAGGGTAAAGCCCGGCCAGTGCCGGTACAGGTTGGGGTGGCGCAAGGCCGCCTGATTCAGGTTAAGGGAGATCTGAAGCCCGGTCAGCAGGTTGTGATCCGTGGTAACGAGCGTCTGCGGCCCGGACAGGACGTGGTGATTTCCGAAGTTCTGTCTCCCGATGCAGAACCCAAGTCCAAAGCCATCGACATTAAGGGTTAACGAGGAACCATCATGAATCTGATTACAGCCATTGTCCATAATCCGGTTAAAGTAACCGTCGGCGTGCTGCTGACGGTCCTCTTCGGTCTGGTCGCTCTGACTCGTATGCCGATGCAGCTGACCCCCGAAGTTCAGCGACCCACCATCACCGTCGAAACACGCTGGCCCGGTGCCAGTCCGCAGGAAGTCGAACGCGAAATTGTGCTGGAACAGGAAGAACAGCTCAAGAGTGTGGAAGGTATCACCAAACTGAGTTCAGAAAGTGCCGACTCCAAGGGAACCATCACGCTGGAATTTCTGGTTGGTACCAACATGGATGAAGCCCTGCTTAAGGTCAACTCGCGCCTGCAGCAGGTTCCCGAATACCCGGAAGACGCCGATCAGCCCATCATCAGTACCGCGAACGCCGCGGACCGTCCGATTGCCTGGTTCATTCTCAGCAGCCGTCTTCCCTCTGAAGAGAAAATTGTTGCGTTTGGAGAGAAGCATCCGGAACTCAAAGACCGTCTGGAAGTGATTCGTAACACACCCAATCCCGGACTGGCGATGTTGCGACTGCGGATGTTGTCTGATGAATATCCTGATGTCCGCGGAGAAATTCTGCCCAAGGAAGATATTGAAGTCACCAAGCTGCGGCGTTTTGCGGAAGATGAAATCGAAGCCCGCTTCGAACGTGTAGCCGGCGTTTCCCAGTCAAACGTGCTGGGCGGTCTGGAAGATGAGCTGCAGGTGGTTGTCGACTCCGAACAACTCGCCGCCCGTCAATTGACAATCGCCGATGTGCGTCGCGTGTTGCGCGGCCAGAATGAAGATACTTCTGCCGGTGATTTCTGGGAAGGTAAACGTCGCTGGGTAGTACGTACTCTGGGGCAGTTCCGCAATATTGAAGAAGTGGAAAATCAGCTGCTGGCGGTTCGCGATGGCGCGCCGGTCTATGTACGGGACGTTGCTGAAGTCCGTCTGGGTTACAAAAAACCGGATGGTCTGGTACGTCGATTCGGCGAATCGAGTATCGCGGTGAACTGTATCCGCGAAACCGGCGCCAACGTGCTGGATATTATGAACGGACTCCGCGAAGCCGCCAAAGAGATTGATGAAACGATTCTCAAATCCCGTGGCTTACAACTGGTGCAGGTTTATGATGAAACCGACTACATCTATTCCTCGGTCGATCTGGTAAAGAACAACATCTTCATCGGCGGTGCTTTGACGATGATCGTTCTAATGTCGTTTCTGCATCTGGGAATTCGCACCTTGATTGTGGTGCCATTTATTATTCTGTCAGCCGTCGCGGCTGCCTATATCTCCCCCTGGTTTTTCGCAGTCTGTCTGGCGCTGATCATTGGCGCTGGCTTCTGGTTTGCCCGCGGGGCCCTGGTGGTGGGGCTGGCAATTCCTACCAGTATTATCGGCACCTTCCTGATTCTGGGACTGATGGGACGTTCGTTGAACGTGATCAGTCTGGCCGGTCTCGCGTTTGCCGTCGGGATGCTCGTGGATAACGCAGTGGTGGTTCTGGAAAACATTTTCCGTAGATACTCATTGGGTGAGTCTCCCTTCCGGGCGGCCATCAAAGGGACCCAGGAAGTCTGGGGGGCGGTGCTGGCTTCCACGCTGACCACGATTGCCGTCTTCCTGCCGGTGGTCTTCATTCAGGAAGAAGCAGGTCAGCTGTTTCAGGATATCGCCCTGGCGATCAGTGCCGCAGTCGGACTCTCGCTGCTGGTCTCGATGACATTGATTTCCACTGCCTCGGCCCGTCTGTTACACAAACGGGAGGGACAGGACATTGAGGATATGCGGGTCGTCGACAATCCCGAACCCGAGCAACCAGTGAGAAAAGGCCGCTTGCAGAGAGTGATTATCACTCCGATCGAATCTGCGGGCGCCCTGTTTGTGAAATCCGTTGTGGGAATGAACAGCTGGATTCAGAAAGGATTGTTGAGACGCCTGGTAGTGACCGGCGTTCTGGTGGGAGCGGCCTTCGGGATCAGCTGGCAGCTCTGGCCTAAAGTCGAGTATCTGCCGACAGGAAACCGTAATCTGATTTTCTGTATTCTGCTTCCTCCTCCCGGCTACAACATGAACCAGTTGATGGAACTGGGGGAAGAGGTCGAATCGGACCTGCGGCCTTACTGGGATATTGTGGATCCCGAAAGCGAAGAGGCCAAAAGCCTGGATTATCCGGTGATCGGCGATTTCTTTTTCGTGGCTCGCGGACGTATGGTCTTTATGGGGATTCGCGCCCATGATTCCCAACGCGTAGGCGAACTGATTCCTCTGGTCCAGCAGGCGGGAGCCAAGCTGGAAGGAACCTTCGCAGTTGCCAAGCAATCGAGTCTGTTCGAACAAGGTTTGACAGGCGGCCGTACTATCGAAGTTGAAATCATCGGGCCCGATCTGCAGAAACTGGTCGGCATGGGGGGGCAGATTCTGGGGAAGGTCAAAGGGATGATTCCCGACGCCCAGGTGCGTCCCGTTCCCAGTCTGGACCTGTCCAGTCCTGAAGTGCACATTCAGCCCAAACTGGTGCAGGCTGCAGAAATGGGAGTAAGCAGTGCCGATTTGGGATATACAGCCAACGCGCTGGTCGATGGCGCTTTTGCCGGTGACTACTACCTGGGAGGCGATAAAATTGACCTCTCCATCGTCGGGGAGTCCCGCCACATTCAGAATACCCAGGACGTGAAAGCCCTTTCGGTCGCGACGCCAATGGGATCTCTGGTTCCACTGGAAGCATTAGCGAATGTAGAAATCACCAGCGGTCCGGAACAGGTGAATCACCGTGAACGACAGCGGGCGATTACCATCGAAGTCTCTCCGCCTGAAGCGATGGCACTGGAAGATGCGATGCAGAAAATCCAGGACGAAATTGTCCAGCCCATGCGTGATGGTGGTCAACTGGATGGTGGATACCGGATTATGCTCTCAGGGACCGCTGATAAGCTCCGCGATACCTGGGCGGCACTGCAGTTCAACGTACTACTGGCCTTGATGATTACTTATCTGTTGATGGCAGCATTGTTCGAATCGTGGCTGTATCCGTTCGTGATTATTTTCAGTGTCCCCCTGGGGGCAGTCGGTGGAATTCTGGGGCTCAGCGTATTGAACCTGTTTATGCTGCAGACCCTGGATGTGCTGACGATGCTCGGCTTCGTGATTCTGATTGGTACCGTGGTGAATAACCCGATTCTGATCATTCACCAGTCATTGAACCATATCAATGAAGATGGGATGACGCCTCGTGAAGCGATTCTGGAAAGTATCCGCACACGTATCCGACCGATTTTCATGACGACGACCACGACTGTACTCGGGCTGCTGCCCCTGGTGCTGTTTCCTGGTGCCGGGAGTGAGCTTTATCGCGGTCTGGGAAGCGTGGTGCTGGGCGGCCTGATTGTTTCAACGCTGTTTACGCTGGTCCTGGTGCCGACGCTGTTCAGTCTGACGATGGATGCCAAGCATTCGGTCATCAATCTGTTCAAGCCCAGTGTCGCTAAACAGTTCAAAACCCAGCCTGCGACCGCTTCTGATGTCGACGCGCAGGAAAAGGAGAATGTCACGGTTTAAACAACGTGCCCATGGTGTCAGGTCAGACTCCCCTTTACAATGGGGGAGCTGACCCTCTTACTGACACTGGCAGCCCACAACCCTCACGGTTGGTGGCACTGAAAAGGCACAATGAGTTGTTGCGACTGACTGTAGTTCTCCTGGTTTTGATCACGATCGGGCTGGCGCTCTGGTTCGCCGGAGTGTTCGAACCTGATCCGTCTGCACAATTGAAACGAGGCGCGCACGCCTTTCGTGAGCAGCAGTATGCTGAAGCGAAACGAGAACTGCTCCCGGTGCTGGAGTCTCCCTCACACGCTGACGACGCGGCAATGCTGCTCGCAGAAATTGCTATTAAAGAGGGCGATTTCCAAGCTGCGATTCAGTATTACGATCGCGTCCCCGATAATCAGAGCCGCGACTGCTTCCAGGCACGCACCCGTTCTGGAGAGTACTATCTGTTTCAGTTAAAGCAGCTGTCACTCGCCCTCAATCAGTTCGAGCGGGCCTACCAGTTTTTTCCCGATGACGGGCTGATTCTCGAACGGCTCTCGTTCATTTACGGCTTGTCAACGCAGACCTGGAAAGCAGTACCAATTCGCATCAAGCTGCTCCAGCAGAAAGAACTGAATCCCGTCGCACTGTATCTGCTGTCGATGAGTGACCGTTCATTAGAGAACCCGCAGCTCTTTGCCGACTACGAACAGGCCGCGCCTCACGATCCTCTCGTGCAACTCATGCTGGCCCGACTCGATGTGGATGAACAGAAATATGCGGCGGCGCAGCAGCGACTACTGAAACTGATTCAGATCCAGCCCGACTTGAGCCAGGCACAGGTGCTGCTCGGTCAGACTCTGCTTAAGTTACAGGTTCCCAATGACTTTCAAAAGTGGCAGTCTGAATTACCAGAACCAGTCCGCGAACACCCGGACATCTGGAGTGTCGAAGGGCAGTGGTACCAGCAGCAGGGAGATCAGCAGGCAGCGATTCGCTGCTTTGTGCAGACACTCAAACGGGATGCAACGAACCCTACCGCCTGTTATCAGCTGGGACAGCTGTTGAAGCAGACCGGAGACCCCCAAGCGGCGGAACAGCTGCTCGAATATTCCCGAAAACTACAGAATTACGAGGGACTGGTCAAAGTCGTTTACGGTGACAAAGAACTGCCCGCCGCTGAGAAAACCGTTCAACTGGCCCGCGAACTGGGGCTGGTCTGGGAAGCTTATGGCTGGAGCCGGGCCGCTTTGCTGCTCGACCCTTATCTCAGCTGGGCGAAACAGACCATAGACGAACTCCAGGGGGAACTCAAAGAACTGCCTCTGGTGAGAACGGACCCCGGACGGAATCCCATTCGTGATCTGTCCCTGCCGGAATCATCAAAAACAACTCCGGACATGGTAACTCAAAATTCCGGAAAGGGAGCTGCTAAAACTGATTCACAGATCGCGTTTACCGATGTTACCACGGACGCGGGGATTGACTTTCAATATTTTAACGGACACCCCTGGCCCGAGACGCAACACAAGATGTACGAGTTCACCGGCGGCGGAGTGGGAGTGCTCGATTTGAATGGGGATGACTGGCCCGATCTGTACCTGACGCAGGGCACGCGGTGGCCCGTTGATGAGCGGGCCACCGAATACCTCGATCGGATCTACCTGAATCAGGGTGATGGCACTTTCCGCGATGTGACAAAACAAACCGGTATCCAGGAAAACGGGTTCAGCCAGGGAGTCACAATCGGCGACCTGAACCAGGATGGTTTTGATGATGTTTATATCGGTAACATTGGTCTGAACCGTCTTTACCTGAATAACGGTGACGGCACGTTCTCCGAAGTGGAAGAGGCTCGCGGTTCCGCGGATGACTGGACTACGAGTTGTCTAATGGCGGATCTGAATGGCGATGCAGCTCCTGAAATCTATGCGGTCAATTATCTCTCGGGCGCGGATGTCTTTGACCGTGTCTGTCAGAATGCGGATGGGAGCAGTCGCTCGTGCATGCCCTTGAATTTCCCTGCTGCCCAGGATCAGCTCTATCTGAATTCAAAAGACGGTACCCTGAAAAAAGTCACCGCGGACTCCGGGATTGAAGTACCCGCCGGGAAAGGTCTGGGTATTGTCGCCGCCGACTTTAACGGTAACGGCTATCCCAGTCTGTTTATTGCCAATGATGCGGTAGCGAACTTCTTCTTCGTCAATCAAGGCACTGAAAAGCTTCACTTTACTGAGCAGGCCCTTTTGTCGGGCCTGGCTCTGAATGCCCAGGGACGTACTGAAGCCTGCATGGGCATTGCCGCCGGGGATGCAGACGCGGATGGTCTGCTGGATCTGTTTATCACCAACTATTATCGAGAGACGAATACGCTCTATCGGCAGATCGGCCCCGATGAATTCGTGGATGAAACCCAGTCCGCAAATCTGGCGGAATCGAGTCTGTACCTGCTCGGGTTCGGCACGCAGTTTCTGGATGCCGACCTGGATGGCCTGCAGGACCTGGTCATCATTAACGGGCATGTCGAAGATCTGCGCAAAACGGAGACACCCTGGCAGATGCGGCCCCAGTTTTTGAAAAATCAGGGGCAGGGGAGATTTGAAGAACTGAAGGCAGACGAACTGGGCGCGTTCTTTCAAAAACCACGACTGGGACGGGGCATGGCGCGGCTGGACTGGAACCGGGATGGTCGCGAGGAAGTTGCTGTGTCCAGTCTCGATCAACCGGTGGTATTACTGGAGAACCGGACAAAGGACACGGGGAATCGACTGGTGGTGCGATTGACGGGAACCGAATCGAATCGGAATGCCATCGCCACAACAGTACGCCTGAAAGCAGGCGGGCAGTCGCTGATGCGTCAGTTGACTGCGGGAGACGGATACCAGGCGAGTAATGAAAGGGTGCTGGTATTTGGTCTGGGACCTGACCAGCAGGTCTCAGAACTGGAGGTCAGCTGGCCATCCGGACTCAAACAGCGCTTTACCGGAATCGCTGCGAATCAGGAACTGCATCTGATTGAAGGACAGGCAGAACCATTTCGGATCCGTAGCTATGAATAGGATCGCTTATTCAAAATCGATGCCGAGACGGTATTTCAACTGATCCAGTTCTTCGATCGCTTCATCACTTGATGAGTGGACGTGTTCTGCTTCGGTGATAAATTTGAGTTCCGGATCGTGGGGAATCCCGTATTCATCCAGAATGCTCTCAAACTGATCAATTCCCTGGCCGTACATGATCAGCAGCTTATGCTCGTCGAATTGTACTTCCAGTGGGATCAATGGATTGAGCACAGCAATGCCGGCACAGCCATCGTTGAGCAGCAGATCTTCGTAATCGTAAAGCGTACTTTTCAGGACGGGCAGATCCATGTGTTCCCGATAGAGGTCCTGATGCTGGTTGTGGCCGCCGTCGTGACTGGTTTCCAGTACGACATCGACTTCATGACCCAGTGGATCGAGCAGATCGATAAACAGGTCGAACAGAACTTCGCGGGAAGCGGAAGCCATCAGAACCGGAATTTTGATTCCGGATTCCTTGTCGGTGTAAACGTCATGTCGGTAACCGGCCTGCGGTACCACTTCCAGGTCGTAGGAAGGACGGATTGCATCAGTCAGCATGAAATCACCGTACTTGGCGATATTTAAATGCGTTTCCAGCTGGTCTTCTGAAAGACTTTCGAAACTGCTGCGCGATTTCCCCGCAGTATTGTCTCGATAGGTCGTCTTCAAAAATCGTTTCAAGAATCCCATGATTAAATCTTCTCCCCCTCACGAGAGGCGATTCTGTGATCGCCGTTGGCTTGAAGTGCCGTTTTATACTCTTTGATATGAATTGATGTTTGCTTTTAACTTGATCCGCTGCTCGCTCTTGCAGGCCCGAAACGAGCGGGAATCAAAAAAACTCTAGCATGCGAAATGAGGGGAGGTCCGAAGTAGTCCTGATCTGATCTGCTTTTTCAGCGAGTCGGAGCCAAAAGAGCGGGCAGCAGGAAATAAGGAAAGAGTTCCAGACAGGGAAAAGATCCGGTTATAGCGATCAGGTAATTTTCAGATCCGTTTTCCGGGATCGAGAATCGCTAAAATCGATCAGACGGGCTCGATCGTCAGGACAGGGGGCGGCTTAAAAAAATTCAGACAAGGTAATCAGGTATTGTTTATATAAATGTCTGTTTTAAAAGGAGTTAGATGCAAAAAAACAACCTGTGATAAATCGGGGATTCGCTCTGGTGATCAAATGAGCGTACTCAGAGATACACGTTGCATTGATTTGCCGTCCTAACTAAAATCCCGCTCCCTTCTTAACTCCTTTCGCGCGAATCTACACCAAACTCCAACTACTTATCACTGAGTAATCCAGCCACGGATGGTCTAATGGGTTGTTTCCACCTCATTACAGGAAGAAAATATCGCTGGTACAGCCTGCGGATAATGATGCTCTGGCTGATGGTCTGTAGCCTGGGTAATGTGCTATCTGCTGCAGAGACGGGACCAGCGGAAACGCTTTATCTTAAAAGTGGGGAGTTCCTGGCGGGAGAAAGCGTCGGTTTTGAGTCGGGCAAGATCCTGTTCCAGCTGACTGATGGAAGTGTCCGTAAAGTTTTGCTGGAAGACGTGGATCGGCTCGAATACGCTGAATTGGCGACCGACCCCGATGCTCCGCCCCCGGGTGAGGAACTGCTGGTCAGTAACGAGAACGTGGAACTTCCCCCGCTGCCGGCCATGATCAATCAGACACCGGTTCCCCAGCCGATTGGCGTTTCACCGGAGTTCGGTGATGTTGAAGATGAAAATACGTCCCCCTGGGATCGGGTGGAAAACTATTATGACACCTGCTGGGAATACGCTGAAATCTGGACCAAGCGGATGGAGATTGGCGGAACTTTTCTGGCTGGAAATACGCAGCGGGATTATGTCACCACCGCACTGCAACTGGAGAAGTCCGATGATGATAACCAGTTTCTGTTTGAGATCGGTGGTCGCTGGGGGCAGTCCAATGGTATTCGCGATGCCAACCGCTGGTACGGTAATGCGACTCTGGACGTGGCGCGCACCACGAAGTGGATTGTCTTCGTAACGAATAAGAACGTTTACGACGAGTTTGAGAATCTGGACTGGCGGGGTACGATTTCCAGTGGTCTTGGTTACCGTTTTGTCAATGAAAAAGATCGCCGATTGATCGTGCGTGTTGGTCCCGGTGGTACGCACGAAATTTATAACGATCCCAGTATGCGACGAACCACGCTCGACGTCTTTGCCGAAATCGAATTCCACTGGCCCTTAGGCGACCATGCGAAACTCGAGCACAAACAGACCTGGACTCCCAGTGTGGACAATATCCAGATTCTCCGTCTGACAAGCGAAACCGGGATCCTGTTCAAACTGGACAACAAAGACCGCTGGAACCTGCGGCTGGGACTGTTACAGGTTTACAACTCTTATCCCAACGCGGGCCGTAAGAAGAACGATTTTACCGGAACGGTCTCCCTGGTTTACACGCGAAAATAAACAGACAACGCTTATTTGGGTTTACCCAGCTTCACGGTCAGTTTGACCCGCTTTCCGTCCCGCAGGACGGTGACCTCTACCTCCTCGCCGGCGGAAAACATCCGCAGCGCCAGGTCGAAGTCATCCAGGCCATCGATTTTCGTTTTGCCCATCTTGATGATGGCATCGCCGGATTTAAGGCCCGCTTTGTCAGCCGGGCTGCCGGGAGAAGCTCCCGAAATGTGATAGCCGGGGCCTTCCCCACCGAAGTCCGGAATACTGCCGAAGTAAGGCCGGTTCCCGGAACGCATGGTTGCGGCGGGACGCTCGATCTTCACATATTGAGGCCGGTCGGGGTTCTCTGCAGTCGCGATAGCGATCTCTTCCAGAAACCCGATGATCCGTTCCATGCCCGGGATATTGATTTTGTCCCAGTCATCAGAGGGACGGTGGTAGTCGCTGTGAGTTCCCGTAAACAGGTGCAGTACCGGAATCTGCTTGCCGTAAAAAGAGCTGTGATCGCTGGGACCGAACCCTTCCGGCTTGAGTGAGAGTTTCAGGTCGTAGGCTTTGGCAGTATTTTCTACCAGTTTTTCCCAGCGGGGGGCGGTGCCGGTACCGAAGACGGTCAGCTTGTCGTCAGTTAAACGTCCGACCATATCCATGTTGAGCATCGCCACGGTGTTCTTCAGGTCAAACACGGGATTTTTGACGTAATGTGCTGAGCCGATCAGCCCCCGTTCTTCACCGGTAAAGGCGATAAACACCAGGCGGCGAGGCAGGGGCTCCTTGCGGGCTGCCAGTTTGCGGGCCAGTTCGATCAGGGCCACGGTTCCCGAGGCATTGTCGTCAGCACCATTGTGGACATCGGTCGAACCGGGGGCCAGTGAACCTTCACCGCCATAACCGACGTGATCATAGTGGGCGCCGATGACGATGGTTTCATCAGCGTGAGGCCCTTTGCCTTCCAGCACGCCAATCACGTTTTTGACTTCTGTGCGAATCTGTTCGACGGAAATTTCGCCCCGGGCTTTCCACTGGGGTAACGCGAAACTTTCCGGCTTGAAAGTTTCGTCGATTTTACCTTCCAGTTCCTGCAGCGTTGGTTTCCCGGCGTCCTTGAAAAGTTCGTTACACTTTTCGATGGTGATGTGAGCGATTGGAATCGAACGACCATCTCCGCTGCCGGCATAACCAAATTCCATCAGGCGGTCGAAATGCGCCTCTTTCAGATTCTTGCGTGCCTGCTGCACGTCGTGCAGAGCTTTCTTCAGTGAAACAGCACTGGTTTCCTCTTTATCTTTCGCTGCTTTTTCCCATTTTTCTGTAGCGAGAATCAGTTCTTCAATCGCGTCCTGTTCCAGTTCGCGGGCCTCTTTTTTGTGTTCCTGCGTCGAATAGTAATCGTTGACGAACAGGATCGCTTTGGCCCCTTTACCGAACGCGGTGCTGACTTTATAGCGGAGTGCTGCATATCGCGAAATGCCGTGTGCCCCTGCGAACGGGCTCTCTTTATCGCCCTGCTGGGGCGTGCGACGCATGATGATGACGACCTTGTCTTTTACATCGACGTTGGCGTAGTCATTGTATTTCGCGTCCTGGGCATCGATGCCGTATCCGCAGAAGACGACTTCCGCATCAAATTTTCCCGAGCCGCCGAACGAGCAGGAGCGAAAATCCTTGTCGTAGGCGAGGGGAATTGTTTTTCCGTCTGGTCCGGTCAACTGCAGTTCGTTGGTCGGTCCCAGTTTGCTGCCCGTGTTGATGGTGAATTTCTGAAAGGCACTTTCTTCGACCGTTGTCACATTCAGGCCGGCTGCTTTGAATTCTTTGACGATATAGTCCGCAGCGAGGTTGATGCCCTGTGTGTCGACACCACGCCCTTCCAGTTCATCGGAGGCCAGGTATTTGATTGCGTCCAGCATCCGTTTCCCGCTGGCAGAATCGACTTCCGTTTTGGCTTTCGCGCTGGCGGGTTTGGTCGGAGTTTCGGCCCGCAGGCTGGCAGGGCCGGTAATCAGTGAGAGGCTGACGCCACATACGAAAAGCAGACCGTATCCGGTTGCGAGTAATCGGGAAATCCGGTTCGAGTTCAGAACAGACATATAACCTCTTTCTCCACAGGTTTCTGAAAAGGGGGCCTGTTGTCTTTACGTGTTCGTCTGGAAGACTGTTGGAAGCGGGATGCACTACTATCAGTCGCGCATCCGATAATATCATTTTCGCAATTCCCGTGCTGAATGGAAGCCTGTTAATAAAGATAAATCAAAAAACATATTTGTTCCCAACTCTTTTTTGTTGTTGCGTTTACGAAGCAGCGGCCTGAACTGGCGAATTGCCGGCGGAACGGGTAGAGTCTAAAAGAGAACCCCACCGTGAGCACATGGACCATGCTGCTGACGGGATGCACAATTGAACTGGGAATCACTCATGGACATCACAGCTGTAGCGCTCGAAAACTGTGGTCTCTCGCCTGAAACAGCGGTTCAGCTGCAACAGAGACTGCAGGCCTTACCTTCACAGCACGAAAATGAACTCTGGCAGACGCTGGTCACAGATTTCCTCACTCCCGAGCTCCCGTTCGCCGTCCATCAGCTGTTGTATCACAGTGTCTATCAGAGTCAGCTTGAGAGTGGTACGCCTGCCCCGGCCTGGTTTCCAGGGGAGCGGGAACTGTCGGAATCCAATCTGGCCGGCTGGCTGAATGAATTGAATCTGCACAGTATAGAAGATCTGCACTCCTGGTCGGTACACGATCGAGGCCATTTTACTCAGAAGCTGATCGATTCCCTGCGGATCCAGTTTCAGGAGTCGCCGCGTGAGATCATGAACGTTGAGACAGGCATCGAACAGGTCCAGTGGTTAACCGGGGCGCGTTTGAATATCGTCGAGAGTTGTTTTCGCGATAAATCCGACGAGACAGCCGTCTGCTTCCAGAAAGGAAGTTCGGAACTGCAGCAACTCAGCTATACCGAATTGAAACAGCTGACCGCGCAGGTGGCCAATGGACTGCGGGAAGCGGGTTACGAGCCCGGAAGCCGGATTGCCGTCATGCTGCCGATGACAGTGGAATCGGTAGCAATTTTTCTGGGAATCATCGCCGCCGGTTGTGTGGTGGTGACCATTGCCGACAGCTTCTCCGCCGAAGAGATGCAGGTCCGGCTGAAGATTACCGAGCCGGAACTCATCTTCATCCAGGATGTCATCTCCCGCGGCAGCAGACAGTTGCCCCTCTATGCCAAACTCGGCCAGGAACAACGGCTCCCCGCGATCGTGTTGCCCGAACAGGAGACGCTACAGGTGCCGCTCCGCGCAGGGGACCGAACCTGGTCGGAATTTCTCTCGGAGAACCGGGAGCTGACCTGTGAGCCCCGCAATCCGCACGATGAAACCACGATTCTCTTTTCTTCCGGAACGACGGGCAACCCCAAAGGCATTCCTTGGGATCAGACCACGCCGATCAAATCCGCCGGCGACGGCTTTCTGCATCATGATATTCAGGCTGGCGATGTCGTCTGCTGGCCGACCAATCTGGGCTGGATGATGGGCCCCTGGCTGGTGTATGCCACGCTGATCAACGACGCCACCCTCGCGTTGAGCGATGCGGTGCCCACCAGCCGCGCGTTTTGTGAGTTCGTACAGAACGCCCGTGTGACCATGCTGGGGCTGGTCCCGAGTATCGTCTCTGCCTGGCGGAGCCAGGATAGTGTCGCCGGGCTGGACTGGACGCAGATCAAGGTTTTCAGTTCGACCGGAGAATGTTCGAATCCGGATGATATGCTCTGGCTGATGTCGCGGGCCGGTTATCGTCCCGTGATTGAATACTGTGGCGGAACCGAGACCGGCGGCGGTTACATTACGGGTACTGTATTGAAGCCGGGTGTGCCCGGCCTGTTTGCCTGTCCGGCGGTGGGCTTCGACTGGCTGCTGCTGGATGAAGCAGGTCACCTGACTGAAAATGGGGAAGTCTTCTTCGTGCCTCCTGTGATCGGCTTGTCGACCCGCCTGATCAACCGCGATCACCATGAGGTCTACTTTGCCGACATCCCGCCGGGACCGGAGGGGGAACTCTTGCGTCGGCACGGTGATCAGATCGAAGCGTTGCCCGACGGTTATTTCCGGGCGCAGGGCCGGATTGACGATGCGATGAACCTGGGAGGGATCAAAGTCAGCTCCGTGCAGATTGAGGAACTGCTCACCCAGGCGGAAGGCGTAAGGGAAGTGGCCGCGATTGCAGTGCCCCCGGCGGGCGGTGGTCCAAGTCTATTGGTGATTTATGTCGTCATGCAGCCGGAAGCGAACTTCGAGGCAGAAGCCCTGCAGTCCAGCATGCAGCAGATCATTCGCAGTCAGCTCAATCCACTGTTTAAAATACAGGCGGTGCGCGAGATCGAACAGTTGCCCCGCACGGCATCCAACAAAGTGATGCGGCGGAAATTACGGGATTTATTTCAAGGTTCAGAAACATGAGTCAGCAGGGAGAACAGCGGGTTGCCGTTCTGGGAGCCGTCCGCACACCCATTGGTGCCTTCAACGGTGCCTTTCAGAATCTGTCGGCAGTCCAGTTGGGTACGACGGCTATCAAGGAGACACTCAAGCGGAGTCAGTTGACCGCACTGCAGGTAGATGAAGTCATCCTGGGGCAGGTCTTCACCGCCGGCTGTGGTATGAACCCGGCTCGACAGGCGGCCGTGCACGCGGGCATCCCTTATCATGTCCCGGCGACGACCGTGAACATGGTTTGCGGGTCCGGTCTGAAGTCGGTTGCTTTGGGGATGCAGTCCATTCTGTGTGGCAAGTCGCGCGTCGTTCTGGCGGGCGGAATGGAGAGTATGAGTAACACTCCCTATCTGCTAAAAGGAGCCCGCAGTGGATTCAAGATGGGCGATCAGCAGCTCGTCGATTCCATGATCCACGATGCCTTGTGGGATGCATTTTATGATTGTCACATGGGCATTACCGCCGAGAACCTGGCAGAGAAATACGAGGTGACGCGGGAAGACCAGGACCGTTTTGCGGTACAGAGCCAGCAGCGTTACCAGGACGCCCTGGCGGCGGGGAAATTCGATGAGGAAATCGTGAGCGTCTCGGTGCCACAACGCAAAGGGGAGCCGAAGCTGGTTTCCGTTGACGAACATCCGCGGAAAGAAACGAGCCTGGAAGCAATCTCGTGTCTGCGTCCGTCCTTCAAAAAAGAGGGAGGGACGGTGACCGCCGCGAATTCCTCGGGGATCAACGATGGGGCCGCGACGCTATTGATCGCGGAGGAAGCGTTTGTTGAAGAACAGAAGCTGAAACCGCTGGCCTGGATTCGCAGCTTTTCGAATGTGGGACTGGATCCACAGTTCATGGGCATGGGGCCTGCTAATGCGATTGAAGATCTGTTACAGGACGCGGGGTTGAAACTCGCGGACATCGATCTGCTGGAAGTGAATGAAGCCTTTGCCGCACAGGCCCTGGCGGTCGGCAAGAAGCTGGGCTGGGATGAAGCCCGCGTGAACGTCAACGGCGGGGCGATTGCCCTGGGACATCCCCTGGGAGCCAGCGGAGCCCGCGTGGCAGTGACGCTGCTACATGAGATGCGGAAACAGCAGGCGGCCCGCGGCATTGCCTCGCTCTGCATTGGGGGCGGCATGGGAATCGCCATGTTATTTGAGTCCGCTTAAAGTGACTATCTAAGAAAGAGGGCGTTACAGCATGCAGGAAATTGGGATTCTGGGAGCAGGTTTGATTGGGGCGAGCTGGGCCTCTTTTTTCGCGGCGCAGGGGCTGAATGTCCGGATCTATGATGTGAACGAGGAAGTGAAACAGCAGGCCCTCGGCGTAGCGGAGAACAATCTGCAGCGGCTGGTGAAACTGGAACTGCTCAGCGCAGAAGCGAAAGCCGTCGGTCTCCAGAATCTGCAACTGGTTGACTCGATGCAGGAGTTGTTAACCGATGTAGAATACGTTCAGGAATCGGTGATTGAAGATTACGAGATCAAAGCCGACGTCTATCGGCAGTTCGAGCAATCTGCTCCCGAGACCGCCATTCTGGCCAGCAGTTCTTCGGGACTGTTGATGACGCGGATGCAGTCAGTCATGCAGCACCCCGGACGCGCGCTGATTGCGCATCCTTTCAATCCGCCGCACCTGATCCCCCTGGTGGAACTGGTGCCCGGCGAACAGACAGCGCCAGAGACCGTCGAACGGGTACGCGACTTCTTCCAGCAGCTGGGCAAGTATCCCGTGATCCTCAATAAAGAGGTGCCAGGGCATATTGCCAATCGACTGGCGGCGGCGATCTGGCGTGAGTCACTGGCATTACTGGACGAAGGGGTCGCCAGTGTGGAAGACATTGATGCGGCCCTCTGCCAGGGACCGGGTCTGCGCTGGGCGCTAATGGGACAGCACCTGATTTATGAGCTGGGTGGTGGAGAGGGCGGCTACGAGAAGTTCTTCGATACCATCGGGGCTTCGTTCGAAGCGTACTGGGAAGACATGCAGACCTGGACCCGGATTCCCGAGTCAGCCAAAGAGAAAGCGGTGGCGGGCACGCAGAAGTACCTGGAACAACAGGGGCGAGCCGAGCGGGCCGCCTGGCGCGATGAGAAGCTGGCGCGGATTCAGCAGATTTTGAAAGAGGACTAAACCATGACACAAGCCAAAGTCGCTTTGATCACCGGCGCTGCCAGCGGCATCGGGGCGGAAATCGCCCGGACGCTGTTCCATGAAGGCTGTGATGTGGTGATCGCCGATCTGCACGAGCCTGAATATCTCACGGAGCTGTCTGCGGAAGGACAGCGAACACTGTTTGTCTCCACCGATCTGTCGCAGGTAGAGCAGTGTCAGTCGCTGGTGGAGCAGGTGACCCGGGAGTGGGGTGGCGTGGATATCCTGGTCAACAATGCGGGCTTTCAGCATGTTTCGCCCCTGGAAGAATTTCCGGAAGCGGTCTGGGAGAAGATGCTGCAGGTGATGCTGACAGCGCCTTTTCTGCTGACAAAGTATGTCCTGTCCGGAATGAAACAGCGGCGGTGGGGACGCATTATTAACATGGGCTCGATTCATTCCCAGGTGGCCTCGCTCAATAAAGCGGGGTACATCGCCGCCAAGCATGGACTGGTGGGACTGACGAAAACGACGGCCCTGGAAGGGGGACCGTTTCAGATTACCGCCAATGTGATCTGTCCTGCCTATGTGCGTACGCCCCTGGTCGAACAGCAGATCGCGGCCCAGGCGGAGACTCTGGGGATCAGCACTGAAGAGGTGGAAAGTCAGGTCTTCCTGAGAGCTTCTGCGACGGGCCGCATGATTGAGCCTGCCGAGGTGGCGTCGATGGTCAGTTATCTCTGCTCGGATCAGGCCAAATCCATCACCGGTGCCTGCTGGACCATCGATGGGGGCTGGACGGCCCAATAGCCGTGTTTAGGCTCTGATCTCCGTTTTTACCGGGCGGGCAATTATTTAACATTGCTAACAGGGACGCGACGTATTAGAGTGTGCTTATGTAAGCGGCTCACAGAACACCTTACCCGACTTGTGTGATGAGGTGAAGTATGCGCGTTCCACGTCCGACCAGATCCTTGTGGCTGTTATTGCTGATGCTGCCGTTGCAGGTGGTTGCAGCGGAAACAGACGCTCCCGTTGTGGCGCAGACGCCCGAGGAGCTCGCCATAAGGGAGCTGCGCGGGATTTATACGAATCTCCAGCAGAACAAAGATGGCACGGTCCGCCTCGTACGGTTCAGCAAGCCGCACGTCACCGCCGAAAAGCTGGCTCACCTCGAACAGTTTCATCAGCTGGATTACCTGGCCCTGGTCTGCCCACACCTGGGGGATGAAGTACTGCCTCATCTCCAGGACCTGACCAACCTGGATACCTTATTACTTTCGGAATCGAAGGTCACGGATGCAGGGTTGCAGCACCTCCGGAAGTTGAATCGTCTGGAGCGACTTTACCTCGACAATACAAAGCTCACCGATGCGGGACTGAAACAGCTCTCACAACTGACGCAGCTCAAAGTACTCTCACTGCGCAATACAAAGATTACCGACCAGGGGCTGGCTTCTCTGAAAGGACTGCAGCATCTGGAAGTTCTGCTTCTCTCGGGAACCCAGGTCAGCGATGTGGGTTTGTCTGCGCTCAACGCATTTCCGCAGTTGAAGACGCTCTACCTCGCGCGAACGAAGGTCAGGGGCACGCTACTGGCAGAATTGAAGCTGCCCGCGCTGGAATACCTCTGTCTCAATCGTTGCAGACTGGCTCCTGATGCGACAGACGCACTTTCAAAACTTTCACATCTGAAAGGCCTGGAAGTCTATCACACGGGGCTGACCTCAAAGGCTCTGTCAGAATTGAAAACTCAACTTTCGAAGACGGCTTTGTTCACTGAAGATACAACAGCCCCAGAGACATTGGCTGCATTGACTGAGCAGAAACAGCAGGTTCCGACCACAGAGCAACCACTGCTGAAACCGATTCAAGAACGGATCGCAGCGGGAGAGAAGCTGGTTCCTGATTTCCAAAAGCATGTGATTCCGCTGCTGGGGCGACTGGGGTGCAACAGTCGCAACTGTCACGGCTCGTTTCAGGGGCGCGGTGGATTTCAACTGTCGATGTTCGGCTATGACTTCAAGCTGGACCATGACAACCTGCTGGAACGGATCGACAAACAGCACCCGAAACAAAGCCTGGTATTGAACAAGCCGACTTCGGAAGACGAACATGAAGGGGGGCTGCGCCTGCCACCCGGCGGTTGGGAACAACAGCTGCTGCACGACTGGATTGCTGTGGGAGCCGCGTCGGTTTCACCGGAGGGACCCCGTTTTGTAAGGCTGGATGTGACGCCCCGACAGATCGTCTTTAAGAAAAAGGGAGAGTCGGCGACGTTGAAAGCCATCGCCGTCTGGTCGGATGGGACGCGTGAAGATGTGACCTGCCTGACCCGCTTTGAATCCAAAGACGACAGTGTCGCGGAAGTCACTCCGGAGGGTGTGATTCAGGCGAAAGCTCCCGGCGATACTTATGTCATTTCGTATTACGATAACGGAATCTTTTCCACGCAGGTCCTGCAGCCGGTGCGGGAGTATCAGCCGGGTGAATATCCCGAGGTCCCCACGCCGACTGTTGTGGATCGGCATGTGCTCAACAAACTGCAGAAGCTGGGTATCCAGCCCTCTGAATTGTGTACGGATGAAGAATTTCTCAGACGCGTCAGCCTGGATATGACGGGCACGCTTCCGACGCCGGACGAGATTCGGGATTTTCTCAAAGATCCATCTACCGAGAAACGAAGCCAGAAGATTGAGGAACTGCTCGCGCGACCCGGTTACGTGGCCTGGTGGAGTTTGAAGCTGTCTGACCTGACAGGCAGTAACGCGGGCTACCTGGGCGGGACCGAAATGGCACAACCGGTGGCCGGTCAGTGGAATGCCTGGATCCGGCGTCGGGTGGAAGACAATGTCGGCTGGGATAAGATTGTCTCGGGAATCATTTTGGGTACGAGTCGACTGCCGGGCCAGACTTTTGAAGAGTTCATGGCACAACAGAGTGAGTTCACCAGTGTGAAAGACCGGGCTGACTTCACCGCCCTGGATAATTCGATGCCCCACTACTGGGCGCGTTCGAACATGACGGTGCCCTCCGATAAGGCGCTCGCCTTTGGTTATACGTTTCTGGGCATGCGACTGGATTGTGCCCAGTGTCATAAGCATCCCTTCGACGAGTGGTCGCAGCAGGATTTCAAGCTGTTTACCGAGTTTTTCACACGTATCAAATTCGGTGTGCCCCCCGATGCCCGCGTCCTGCATGAAGAGACGCGGAACATGCTGGGCGTGCCGGTGAAGCTCAATACCGCAGCCCTGCGCAGACAGAGTTATCTGCGGATTGCGGCTGAGGGACGGTCGATTCCCTGGCGGGAAGTTTATATTGAACCCGCGCAGGGGGATCAGCAGCTTGCCAAACTGCTGGGGGGAGAAGAGATCAACATCAGCGGAGTTCAGGATCCGCGTGAGCTACTGATGGCGTGGATGTTGAACGAGCCCAATCATTATTTTGCGAAAGCATTCGTGAACCGGATCTGGGCGCATTACTTCAACGTGGGGATTATCAATCCGCCGGATGATCTGAATCAGGCGAACCCACCCAGTAACAAGGCACTGCTGGACTACCTCGTGCAGGGGTTCATTGAGAGCGGTTACGATATGAAGTGGCTGCATCGGACGATTGCCAACAGCCGGACGTATCAGCTCAGCTGGCGACCGAACGAGAGCAATCGGAAAGATACCCGCAATTTCAGTCATGCTGTGCTGCGGAGACTACCGGCGGAAGTCGCCATCGATGCAATTCAACAAGCAACAGCGGGAGACAAGAAGTTGCTACAGCACGTCAGCAAAATGGACGGGCGCAAGATTACACAGCACCCGCTTTCGTTCCAGGCACGGTCGATTGACTTTTCTTTGCTGGTTTTCGGCAAACCTTTGCGGACAACCAACTGTGATTGTGAACGCCAGGATCAGCCGACGCTGTTACAGTCGCTCTATGTACGCAATGATGCCGAGATGCTGAGTCAACTGACCCGCCCGGATGGCTGGCTGTCAGAAATGGAACAACAGACATTGGATGCTGCGGCTCGGAAAGAGCTGATTCAGGAAGCCTACCTGCGGACGCTTTCCCGAATGCCGGAAGAGCCAGAACTGCACGACAGCCTGGAGTACCTTCAGACGACCAAAACGATTCAGGAGGGACTCCAGGACCTGATGTGGGCGCTGCTCAACACGCAGGAATTCATTACGAATCATTAGACCCGCGGAATGGGAAAATTTGCGATCGATAGAGCGCATGAGGACGGAATTATGAAGCAACGGAAACAGATTAAGCGACGAGATGTCTTGCAGGCGGGGTTCCTGGGTGGACTGGGGCTGTCATTACCCGGGTTCCTGAAACTGTCAGCCGCCCGGGCAGAGGCTCCTGCCCGGAAGAAATCGTCGGCAGATGCGGTCCTGTTCCTGAATCTGGCGGGTGGGGTTTCGCATCTTGATACGCTGGACATGAAGCCCGAAGCACCGGTGGAAACGCAGGGGGAGTTCAAGTCCATCCAGACTTGTATGCCGGGGCATCAGGTGTGTGAGTATCTGCCGAAATACGCAAAAGTGGCCGATCAGTTCACACTGGTGCGTGGGATTTCGCATTCCGCGGGAGCACATCCCCAGGGGCAGTCCTGGATTTCGACCGGAAATCGACCTGTGCCTGCGCTGATCTATCCTTCGCTGGGATCGGTGATCACCAAAGAGATTCCCAGCCGTCCCGATCTGCCCGGCTATGTTGCGATTCCCAAAACGGAGTGGAACGCCGGCTATATGGGAGATGCCTTTGCGCCTTTTAAGACGAACACGGTACCTCAACCGGGAAAGCCTTTCCAGGTGCGGGGGATTTCGCTGCCGGAAGGTCTGACGCTGGAAAAAGTCAATCAGCGGCAGCAGTTGCTCAACAAGCTGGATCGTCGGTTTAAAGGGGAACAGACCGAGAGCCAGTTACTGGACGCACTCGATCAGTTTGGTTCCCAGGCCTATCACATGATTACTTCCAAACGGGCCCGGGCTGCCTTTGATGTCGAGCAGGAATCACCCAGATTACGCCAGATGTTTGGTGCCGATGAATTCAGCCAGTCTGTCTTTCTGGGTTGTCGTCTGATCGAATATGGCGTGCCTTTTGTAACCGTGACCTACCAGGGGTGGGACACGCATACCGAAAACTTTGCCGGGCATCGACGCCTGATACCGCCGCTGGATGCGGGAATGACCGCGGGACTGGAAATGCTCAAGCAGAAGGGGCTCTGGGAGCGAACTTTGGTGGTGATCATGGGCGAATTCGGGCGGACGCCGAAGATCAATGAGAACGCGGGCCGCGATCACTATCCCCGTGTGAACTGGTGCCTGCTGACCGGCGGGGGAGTGCAACCGGGACAGATGATCGGCGGGACGACTAAAGCCGGCGATGCACCGGATGACCAGACCGAGATCTCTCCGGATGACATTGCCGCCACGATCTATCACGCACTGGGCATTGATCCACTGAAAGAGTATTACACGAACACCGGTCGACCGACGATGCTGGTGCCCCACGGTCGGATTATGCATGAACTCTTTGCCTGAGACGTGCGGCACCGCGATGTGAGATTGATTTCAGTCAGTCACTCCAGTCTAATAAAGCGATGGTAAAGCCTGCGCCGTTACGGTTAATCTTCCCCTGCGTTCATGAATTCCGGTAACAGTGGGGCGGCTTTGCTGATTCAAACTTGCTTTGACTGATTGAGAGGTGCGCTCTTGCTGAAATCATTGCTGATGCTAATCACGTTACTCATTCCTGCGCTGGCAATCGCTGAAGAAACATCGCAGCGGCCCAATATCGTATTGATCATGGCCGATGATCTGGGTTATGGCGACCTGAGTTGTTACGGCAGTAAAAACTGTCAGACACCCCATCTGGACCAGTTGGCAGCATGCGGGATGAAGTTTACCGATTTTCATTCCAGCGGTGCGGTCTGCAGTCCGACACGTGCAGGACTGTTGACGGGACGCTATCAGCAGCGGGCCGGCATTGATGGCGTGGTGTATGCCGATCCGAAAAAGAATCGCCATCATGGTCTGCAGAAGTATGAAGTCACCCTGGGGCAGTGCCTGCTGGATGCCGGATATCGGACAGCGATGTTCGGCAAATGGCACCTGGGTTATCAGCGGCAGTACAATCCGACATTTCGAGGGTTTCAGCAGTTTGTGGGTTACGTCAGCGGCAATGTGGATTACTTGGCCCATCTCGATCAGACGGGCGTATTTGACTGGTGGCATGGTGCCGAGCTCAACCGGGAAGAGCAGGGGTATTCGACGCATCTGATTACCGAGCATGCGGTCAAGTTTATCCGCGAGCAGCATCAGCAACCTTTCTTTGTCTATATTGCACATGAAGCGGTGCACTATCCTTATCAGGGACCAAACGACCCGGCGATGCGGAAAGAGGGGGGCGGCGAAATTAAATCAGCCAAACGCCAGGATATCGCGAATGCCTACCGGGAAATGAATACCGAAATGGATAGGGGCATCGGCAAAGTTGTCGCCGTCCTCAAGGAACTGAATCTGACCGACAATACCCTGATCTTCTTCCTGTCGGACAATGGGGCAAATAACAAAGGATCCAACGGGGCACTGCGCGGTTTTAAAGGGAGCGTCTGGGAGGGGGGACACCGCGTGCCGGCGATTGCCTGCTGGCCGGGTAAGATTTCCCCGGGAACGGTCTGTGAGCAGACCACGATCAGTATCGATGTCATGCCCACAATTCTGGAATTGACCCGGGCCCGCGTTCCCCAGGGACATCAACTGGATGGTGTGAGTCTGGCGGGATTGTTAACCGCACAGAAGCAACTACCGTCACGGAAAATATACTGGGACTACCGTGGTAATTCGGCGGTACGGCAGGGACCCTGGAAACTGGTTCTGAATCAGAATCGAACAACTCCGGTGGAACTGTTCAACCTCAGTGAAGACCTTTCCGAATCAAAGAACCTGGCTGAGCAGCAGCCTGAGCGTGTTGACAGCCTGAGGGCAGCTTTCGAGGTCTGGAAAAAAGATGTCACCCAGAGCGCAACACCACAACCGGCTAAATAAACGATCCTCTTACTGGAGTCTCTGATGTATCGACTGATTTTGTGTTGCACTCTGCTGCTGACCTGCTCGCTGACTGTATCTGCAGAGGCAGATGATCTGCTCCAGGCGGGAGCGGCGAAAGTGAATATCAACCCGCCGAAATATCCGGTTTCAATGGTGGGCAGTTTTCAGGATCGACAGGCGACAGGGGCGCATGACACCTTGCATGCCCGGGCTCTGGTCTTAAAACGTGGTGACACGCGGGTAGCCTTTGTGGTCTGTGATATCTGTCTGATTTCGCGGGAGATCTTTGATGCTGCGAAAGCAATCGCCGCTCAGAAAACCGGGATCCCCACCAGCCACATGCTGACCTCCGCGACACACACGCATACCGCTCCCGCAGTGACGCCACTCGCACAATGCACGCCGAGTCCTGAATATGTGCAGTTTCTGACGGAGAGTATCGCACAGGCGATCATCGAAGCCAATTCACGGCTGGCGCCCGCGCAAATTGCCTGGGCCGTGGTGCCGGAACCGGCTGAGGTGAATAATCGACGCTGGTATGTCAAAGAAGGCGGAATCAGGCCGAATCCGTTTGGAAAGACGACCGATAAGGTGCGGATGAATCCGCCCCGGGGCAGTGACTTGTTGATCAAACCGGCCGGCCCGACCGACCCGGATATTTCAATCCTGTCGGTACAACACGCCGACGGGCGTCCGCTGGCTCTGCTGGCGAATTACTCGCTGCATTATGTAGGAGGACTGCCGCCGAACCAGGTCTCGGCTGACTATTTCGGTGAATTCGCCCGTCAGATCAAGGAACGACTGGGGGGCGATGAGACGTTTGTCGGAATTATGTCCAACGGTTCCAGCGGCGATATCAATAACATCAATTTCAGAGAACCGCGTCCACGGGCCGGTGTGTTTGAACGCATCACCGCCGTCGCAAAAGTAATCGCGGATCGGACTTATCGGGCGGTCAAGGATCTGAAGTACCGCAGGGACGTAACGCTCGCGATGGAAGAACGCACGCTGGATCTGGGAATTCGGAAGCCGAATGCGGACGAAGTGAAATATGCGAAAGCGCTATTGGCGGCTGCGAAAGATCCTGAGAAGTTGACGACTAATGAAGTCTATGCCCAGGAGACAGTGAATATTGATCAGTGGCCCGGGAGTGTGAATCTGAAACTGCAGACGCTACGGATTGGCGAGTTGGGGATTGTCGCGATTCCCTGCGAAGTGTTTGCGGAGATCGGGCTGGAGATCAAACAGAAAAGTCCGCTCAAGCCAACCTTTGTGATTGCCCTGGCCAACGGCTATAACGGTTATCTACCGACGCCGGAACAACACATCCTGCAAGGCTATGAAACCTGGCGGTCGAGCTGGAGCTATCTCGAAGTGGATGCTTCCGTCAAAATCACCGCACAGGTACTGTCGATGTTGAAGCAAGTGGATCAGAAACAAGAATAATCAGTTAGAGGAATCGAGATGAATTTATTGCAACCCAGTGCGCTCTTAACCTGTTTGTGCCTCTTTCAGTTTTGTACCTGGGGGTGCGCAGCAGAGCCCGGTTCACCCAATCAACTGACGAAGCAGGAACAGGAGCAGGGCTTTGAGTTACTGTTCAATGGCAAAGATTTGAAGAACTGGGACCAGAGTGGTAACTGGGAAGTTCAGGAAGGGGTGATTGCCCGAACCGGTAAAGGGGGAAGCCTGACTTTGAAGCAGCAACCTCTGCCGGACGACTTCGAACTTAAGTTTGAGTGGAAAGTCGGCGAAGGAAGTAACAGCGGCGTGTACTATCGCCCCGGACAATATGAGTACCAGATTCTGGATAATGAGAAACATGCGGATGGGAAAAATCCCCGCACGAGTGCTGCCTCACTTTACTTCTGTATGCCACCCTCGCAGGATGCGACGCGTCCGGTCGGCGAGTGGAACCAGGGGCGGATTGTCTGCAAAGGGACCGTTATTCAGCACTGGTTGAACGGAAAGAAAGTGATCGACTTTGATTACACCGATCCCCGTTATGCCTGGCATGTGGAACTGCTGGCAAACCGGGGTGCCCAGTTGACAGACAGGGGAGGTGTACTTTATCTGCAGGATCATGGTGATCCAGTCTGGTATCGCGGTATCAAACTCCGTACGATTCCCGGAGATGAATCGCTGGATCGTAGTCCGGTCAAGCCGGCCACTGTTTCTGATGAGGCCCTGGCGGCTGAGCAGCTGAAGCTGCAGCGGATCATGGAGAACCGGGCCCGGCAACAGCAGAAGCAGAAGTAAGCAGTCCTTGCCACAACCTTCTGGTTGCTTCCGGTGGAAACGTATTCTTAATTGCTGAAGTGAATGGTTAACGAAATGAGTTTGAGATCAATTTGTGGAATCGTACTGGCGCTGCTGATCATGTCTGAAGTGAGCGTTGCCCGAGAGCCGGTGCGGGTCATTTTTGATACCGATATTTCCGGAGACGTGGATGATGTGCTGGCACTGGCCATGCTGCATACACTGGCGGATCGAGGGGAGTGCGAACTGCTGGCTGTCACAATCTCCAAGATCAACCCGTTGACCGGGCCCTTCACAGATGCTGTGAATACGTTCTACGGGCGGGGTGAGATACCGATTGGGGTGACCCGGGATGCACAACGTCGCGAGAGCCGTTATCTGAAGCTGGTAAATGAAAAGGACGAAGAGGAGTGGCGCTATCCACATGATGTCCGCTCTAACGAAGATTTACCTGATGCGGTGACTGTGCTGCGTAAGACACTGATGGCACAGCCGGATCATTCGGTGGTCTTGATTCAGGTCGGGTTGGCAGCGAATCTCGCAGATCTGGTGGAATCGAAGGCCGATGAGATCAGCCCTCTGAGCGGAAAGGAATTGATCCGCCAGAAAGTGAGTCTGGTATCCGTGATGGCTGGCGCGTTTGAACCGATTGACGGCAATCAGCACTTTCTGGAAGCCAATATTCGCAACGGAATCAAGTCGATGCAGCGTTTCGTCAACCAGTGGCCCCGGGAAGTTCCCGTGATCTGGAGCGGTTTTGAAATTGGCATCGCGGTTCGCTATCCACGGGAGAGCATCGCGCGGGATTTCAGCTACCGTCCTCATCATATCGTGCGCGAAGCCTATCTGTTGCACAGCGGTCCCGAGCACGATCGTCCCAGCTGGGATCTGACCAGTGTACTCTATGCGGTTCGGCCGGATGACGGATATTTCACGTTGTCACAGTCGGGACGGGTGACCGTAGAAGACGACGGTTTTCTGAAATTCCAGCCGGAAGAACTGGGACGCGACCGTTACCTGGAAATGAATTCCGAACAGGCGATTCGTGTACGCGAAGTACTGCGGGATCTGGTCAGCCAGCCTCCTGCCCGTTGTGCGCCTTGAAGTCTGAACCAGAGTGCCGGGAGCAGAGACTCCAGGCACTTCATACGTCATTTGCTGACTTTGCGGTTCACTTCTTCCAGTAGAATATCAATGGACTCACACATCTCTTTTTTCAGCGCATGCAGACTGTTCTGCATGACAGCCAGGCCGTCGATGCGCTGAGTGCTTTGTCGAGTCTCTTCTGTTGTGCTGGCGGCAACAACTGGTTCCCGCTCTTCTATTTCCGGCGGTGGTTCTGACGAGCGCACGGAACCACGCAATTTGTTGACGAGCAGTTCCGTATCAATGGGTTTAATTAATAGATCTTTAAACCCGATCGCCAGTGCGTCCCTGGTCATTTCTTTCATGCGGGGAGAGGATGTTCCATGCTCCCGAGTGACCATCAGGAAGAAGTTAAGCGGGGGGATGATCCCTTCGTCATTGAAACGTTCAATTTTTGAGGCGGCTTTGTAGAGATCGATGGCATTCATGGAGGGCAGGAAGAGGCTGGTGAGCACGGCGTCGACGGAAAAATCTGTTTTGAGAATGGCGAGCGCTTCTTCCCCACTCTCTGCAGATACCGTGTCAAAATTGTGGCGGGAGAGTTTCTGGTTCAAACTTTGACGAATGAACCCGATTTCATCGACAATCAGTATTTTCATTTTCGATTCCTGCTGTGAATTAAAATCATTCGCTGTCAGCTACTTGATTTGGGGGTCTTTCACTTAATCATCTATCGCCTTCTCGAAATAAAATAAAAATGGGGGATATTACCCAATTCCAAGTAGAGTAATCACCTCCTTATTGAATTTGAAGATTAGTATAGGTAAAAGAGGTGGAATAGGGTGTGTTCAGGTGCTATGTTTATACGTAATTGGGCCTGTTTCACTCCTTTATCTTACTCCAAGACAAATCGATTCTGATGCCAGCTAAATTGAAACGGTCATGCCTGTTTTAGCCAGCATTCCTGTTATCAGGGCTGCTCTCAAGCTGATCATCAGCATGCCTGTGAGCGATAGACGCTATATTTCAGCCGCATTTTGAAAAGACCTGAAGTTCGAGACGACGGATCGTTTCCTCGGTATTCCTCCCCTCTACATGCAGTTGGTACTTTTTGTGTCCTTTAATTCCTGGATACAGAACCACACTGGAAATCGGTACTGCTTGATCTATAAAAAAAATCTGGCAAGTATCTCAAACTAAATAACTTGAAGAAAACATTGTCGACCTGCTCCTAACGATCACGTATCTAATATAGACAAAGAGATAGATAAGTAAGGAAAGCGGGCCATCAGCTTGCAGAGGGGGGAACTATATTGACTGCCCTTATCTGAAAGCACTTTTGCTTTCTTAATGGATTTAACAGAGGAACTGAGATCTGTGGCTTGCGAATGAGAGTCTTTGACGGGAACGCGTTCCTTGTTCAGGTTGAAATTGAACGGCGTGATTCTACGACTCTCTATTAGATGCCTGGACAACTTTGAACAGACACACTTTTAGAGGCCCGAATGAGCGATTTTGTCGTGTATGTGATCGATGATGATCTCGACGTGCTGGATTCTATTGCAACACTACTTTCCACATCAGGTTATGAAGTAAAAACGTATCACAACGTCTACGCATTTCTGGAATCGAAAGAGAATTCCACTCCGGGTTGTGTGCTGATCGATCTGGTCATGCCCGAAATCTGTGGGATTGAATCAATGGAACTGATTCGCAAGCAGCGGTTGTACTATCCGGTCGTGATGATGAGTGCCTATGGAGATATTGAAAAAGCAGTTTCTGCAGTCAAGCTTGGGGCCTGCGACTACCTGGAAAAGCCGTTTGAGAAAGAGAAGTGCATCAAAGCGATCGAATACGCGAGATCACAACTCAACGAGGAAGGCGGTCCTGCCGATGCGGACAGTCAGGAATATCTTGGACTCTATGACAACTTAACCCGTCGTGAAAAACAGGTCTTTCACCTGATTGCAGACGGTCAGGCGGGAAAACAGATTGCGAATGCGATGTCCATCAGCTACCGCACCATGGAAAAACATAAAGCCAATGTGTTGAACAAGCTGGGCATTTCGAGTGCGACGGATATCGTGCATATTCTATATAAAATCAAAGACCTGCCCGGTTTTCAGAGAGATGGGAACGACGCCTGAGTTCCATTCTGTCATACTCAACCAGCCACTGAGCGGCAGGATAATCTGCCTGATCGTTCAGACTTAACTAAGCCTTTCAATGGCTATCCCTGTCTGCTGGCATTCTTGCTTAACCACTCTGTTTGTAACCTGTTGCCTTTGATTTGTGAGGCGCGATCTGTCTGTCCCTAAGCTGGATTGGGGGGATTCCCCCATCGATTTTGACTGATCGAAAGTCGATAAACGGAACATCAGCATATTTTAACTCTCTCAGTGAGTGACAAGAAATCGGGGTCTTTCACAAGCTGAATTATCTGAAGGGGAAAAGTCTAACTTAAGCGTATTATCATTCTGCCAGACAGAAGGGCCTGTCATGACATCCAGACAAAGTCGATCCGTTGAGGATCAATTTGCCAGTCAGCTGTTACAACTGAGTATTGATGTTTCCATCGCAGTCGATGAGCGGGGCGTCATTTTAGCGGCGACGAATTCCATCAGCGATCTCTTCGGCTGGAGCCGCGAAGACGCGAGCGGGCAGAATATTCGAGAACTGATTTCTGAGTCCAGTCTCGAACAGTTCGACCATTATGTTGTCGAATCACTGGGGACAGCATCCGGAACTGCCCGGAATATGATGGCCAGGCGAAAGGATGGCTCCTGTTTCGCCACCGAGCTGACTCTGAAGCCCGTTGATGACCCTGCAGACCAGATTCAATTCATCGGTGTTTTCCGAGACTGCAGCGAGCAGCGCAAGTCGCAGAACAAACTGGATGAATACGTCGAGCGGCTCAAACAGTCTCGCAGAGAGATGAAACGCAAGGATTTTCAGCTCAAATCCGCCATGAGCATCGTGGATCGGGCCAATCAGGCTAAGAGTGAATTTCTGGCGAACATGAGTCACGAAATACGCACTCCGATGACGGCCATTCTGGGATACTCCGATCTCCTGAAAGAGCATTCCAACGGGCAGGAGCAGCAGGAACTGATTGAGATTATTCAGAATAATGGCGCGCATCTGCTGCAGGTCATCAACGATATCCTGGACCTCTCCAAGATCGAAATGGGGGACTTCACCATCCGGAAAGTCCACTGTTCTCCGCTGCGGGTCCTGAGGGAAGTGATTGACGAATATCAGCCCCAGGCATCTCAGAAGGGGCTCAGTCTCCAGACGCGGTACCAGAAATCAATACCCGAGTCGATTCAGACTGATCCGGCGCGATTGAAACAGGTCCTGGCGAACCTGATCAGTAATGCCATCAAGTTTACCAATGCAGGGCATATTGAACTGGATGTGCGGATGTCTGCGCAGTCTCCCCTGGATCGGATTCTGCAGTTCAGTGTGAGTGATACAGGGATCGGGATCCCTGCTGAAAAACTGAAATCCATCTTCGAGCCGTTTACCCAGGCCGACAGTTCAACATCGCGAAATTATGGTGGCACCGGACTGGGACTGACGCTGAGTCGCAAGCTGGTACAAATCCTGGGCGGTAATCTGACCGTGCAGTCTACCCTGGATCGGGGCAGTGTCTTCACCGTCACCTTGCATCTGGAACCGGATGAAGATCAGCTCTTGTCCCACGGACTGGGATTCCAGTTCGAAGCTGCTGACTCAAACAGGAAGGACATCACTGGCCCTGAAATGGACCAGCGGTCCTGTGGTAATGCGGAGAAGATTCTGCTGGTCGATGATACTCCGGAGATCCGTCGTCTATTTACATATTTGTTAAACAAGATGGGGTTGAATGTCAAAACGGCATCCAATGGAAAAGAGGCCGTGGATCAGATTCAAACCGCTGTGGCACAGAATGCTGCATTCGATCTGATTCTGATGGACATGCAGATGCCTGTGATGAGCGGTTATGAGGCGGTACGGCTTTTACGGGAACAGGAAATAGCGGTTCCCGTGATTGCGATCACGGCGCATGCCCTGGTTGCCGACCGGGAAAAATGCCTTGCTGCCGGCTGCACAGACTATCTCAGCAAACCGGTCAAATTCGATGTCCTGTATGAGATGGTGCAACGCTACCTTCCCGCCCGGGCGATGCTGCAGCTGAATCATTCCTGAGCGGGAAGTCGCTTCAGTCGTGAGCCGCGTCGGCTCTGATTTGCCGATTGAGCTCACTACGGGGACGTTCGAGGGGCTTCTGACAGGCAGGCAACTGAATACAGAAGGTTGCCCCTCTGCGGGGGTTGGGAAGAAACCACATTTTTCCCTCCGCGGCCTGGATCAGTGAGCGGCTGAGTGACAGGCCGATTCCCAGTCCGGACTGTTTACTTGTCGCGAAAGGAGTAAACAGCTTACTGCGGAAGCTTTCGGGAACACCGCAGCCGGTATCTGAGACGGAGATCTGAATCATTCTGTCCGGTGTGGAAGCCGTCGAAATGGTCAACGTGCGGGGAGCCGGGGAATGTTCCATGGCTTCTACCGCGTTTTTAAAGAGGTTGACCAGCACCTGTTCAATCTGCACGCGGTCAGCATAGACGGTCGTAAACTTATGCTTGAAGCAGGTTTTGACTTCGATCTGTTTCAGGCGGATCTGGTAGTTGATGATCTGCAGAGCGCTGCGGATACTGTCGTGAATATTAAACAGGAACCTTTGTTGAGGCTGTTTTTGAGTAAATGCTTTCAGTCTGCGGATAATCTCACCGGAACGCAGTGCCTGTCTTTCAATTTTATCGCGGAGTTGGCTGACGTCTTCTCCCTGCTCCATCAGAGTTTTCATCGCACCACAGTAATTGGCGATCGCTGTGAGAGGTTGATTCAGTTCATGAGACAGCCCGGCGATGAGTTCCCCTTTTACGACCAGACGGGACACATGGGCCAGTTCATCCCGATACTCCTGGGCAATTCTGCTGGCCTCAACTTTTTCGGTGATGTCCTGAATGGTGCCGTACATGAGTTGGCTTTCTCCCGAGGCGTCCGGCTTAAGCCCTGCCTGCAGATGGACGTATCGAATCTCTCCCTGGGGCCGCACGATACGATGCTCGAAACTGAACGGCAGCCTGTTATCAAGAGTGTTGCTGATCACCCGGGTGACCAGCTTTCGGTCTTCTTCGTGCACCATTTCCATAAAGGTCTGCGTTGTGGGCTGAAAATCGAGATCGCCCAGCCCCAGGATGCGATAGATCTCTTCCGACCACCAGAGTGTGTTCTCCCGGGTATCCCATTCCCAGCTGCCGATGTGGGCTTGCCGCTGCGCTTCTGACAGACGGGCATGCACGTGTTGTAATTTAATTTCTGCGGTTTTTCTTTGTGTGATGTCCTGGATAATCACCAGCGTCTCTTCTGGCTGGTAAGGGAGCAGCCGAGCCTGGAACCAGCGCATCGCCTGAGTGATTTCCAGTGCGTATTCAAAAGTGACTGGTGCCTGTGACTGGATCAGTTCCTGCAGTGCCGTTTCAAACTGGCTGGCAACAGACGGGGGGAAGATCTCGTGCAGATGTCGCTGGTGTACCGTTTCGACCGGGAGAAAGTGGTGCTGGTTCTTTTCATTCACGAAGCGGGTAATGACACCTCGTGAATTCAGATGAAAATAGAGGTCCGGATTCACATCCAGGATCAGTTGTAACTGGGCAGACCGCTCTGTCTCCCGTTGTTCCAGCATCTCCTGTCGCAGTTTTTCATTGATCTGCAAGCGAGTGGAAGGCTGAAGCAGTTCGGGGAGAAGATTGAGATCCTGAATTGGGGTCAAAGCAACATCCATGTGCTGGTTTCGCATTCTGTGCTGTGTTGAAGGGCTGACCGACCTGGTCCCTGTGCCTCATGTAGAGGGAGCTGGAGTTCAGGTCTTGAACTGTTCAAGTCTGTGTGAAGCGTCTCTATCAGGAGGATTATGTCTGATTTTAGTTTTTAGAGAAACCCCGATTTATATGCTGGATTCCTGTGTCAGATTGAAACAGGAAGCGGAGGAGTATCTGTAACCAGCAGCGGACAGATATTGCGCAGGCAAATGCGAAAGAGAAGCACCTGAGGTGGGGGACGCAGAAAGCAGTTCTGCAAAGAGAAACAGTAATAGCCGAGGCGGGACTCGAACCCGCACGCCCTTTACGGACCCGGGATTTTAAGTCCCGTGCGTCTGCCAATTCCGCCACTCGGCCATGACTTTAAGAGTATATAGATTATTAGGTTATGTATTGCAAGCGAGAACCGGAAAAACAGGGGGCCTGAATCCCCGCCAATCACCGGTCTGAATGGTCTGATCAGGTTCAGCTGCTTTTCTACTCAATCAAAAATAGAGGTTAACCACCGTTCTGGTTTCTCCTGATGTGTCGTCTGCGGCGTTGTAAAGCCGAATCGGGAGAGGAGGATGTGCTGGTTGATGCTCGTTTTTTCTTCCTCTTTTTCTTCGGTTGGCTCAAGCGGGAACGCAGAAAAGTATAGTTGTCATAGACGGAATAACCACCCGCGATCAATAGCACGAGAGGGATCAATGGGCTCAGGTTGACGAGCCAGTTCGACCCTTTTTCCAGGACTGCTTTGGAATGATCCTCTGGAGAATAATATACCGGGTGCTTTGAGCCTACGGGGTATTTATTGACGACCTCTTCAGCGTGGGAGGGAATGGGAGTCGAATACCCGCGAAAGGCGATGTCTGAACTCGTATAGTTTTTTCCATCGACCGAATAGCGATAAGAAACGATGGGATCCCAGGAAGGTCTGCCACGATTTTGACCGGTCTTGACCTCAGATCGTGTGATTTCCGCTTCCGTTTGAGGCCAGTTCGCGCTTTGTCTGGCTTCGCTGATTTTTTTGTATGTCGGTTTGATCAGAAACGGTGCCCCGATGACCATGGCCGCACCAATCAGGGCTTTCGCCAGTAGAAACCAGTTGGGATCTCCTGGGTGGGGTGATAAGAATCTCATGAATCGTCCTCAGCTGAGTAGCCTGTCGTCAGCCCGCTCGCGATCAAAGGGACTGAGCAGATGTCAGCTTACGATTCTGGTGGACATACACGTATTTGTCAATGCGTTTTACTCTACCAGATGCGTGAATCAGCATACTGGTCAGGTGGGGACGTATTCTCGAAACTACCTTCGTGAGCAGATAGAAGGCAGGGGTCAGCATCGATTGCTGATCGAGCAGGTTGGACCCGGTTTAATAGGTCTCGTCAGCCAGGTCACGAGCACGACGGCGTCTGCGACGACGGTGTAACCAGCGTTCGCCATCTTCGGCTTCGGTGAAAAAGGAACCGGAGAGCATGCGATAGAAAAACAGCAGAATGAAGGCACCACCGGTGGCTGCCAGAAAACCGATCGAGCTGATCGGCGTGACGCGGGCTCCGTCCCAGAAAAACATCAGGGTTCCACAACCGACGACACTGCCGCCGATCCCCATCAGCATGGTACTGACGGCACCGCCTGGATCTTTTCCGGGCATGATCGCCTTGGCAGCCAGACCTACCAGAGTGCCAAAACCAACCCAGACTAACATCTCGTTGACTGCTTCCTGCAGAATCCGAGTCATATTCTCGTCAAACATGAAGACGGTCCTTCGTCGCTAAATGCTTTTTCATCTTGTGTTTAGGGGAGATTGCGTCTGTGAGCAGGTTGGCCCGGTGAGGAGAAGCACTTCTTACCCGACATAGTTATTATCGTCAAGACCGATCTGAAACTTGGGTTTCGAACTGTTTTACCGGAATTTGACTCAAGTTATTTGCCATTTTGAGACGCATCACGGGATTGGATTTAACGGGGCTCAACCACTGAGCCAGTCGTCCAGATGCTCCGCCACGAAGGCATCGTCATTAAGATGCGGGTAAGCTTCGTAGATCCGATCGATCTCGGCTAACTGACCGGGCCCCAGGGTTTCCTGGGGATTCAGGCACCAGGTTCCCTCGAGTAGTCCCTGACGACGCAGCACTTCATGAATGCCGGGGATGCAACCCTGGAACCGGTTGGCGACGTCAAAGAAGACCGCGTTGCAGTCCGTCACTTCGGTGTTCAACTGCAGAATCGAAAGCGGGATGGCTTCGCCGCGGGACGCGATCTGCTGACATTCATCGAGAATCTCCACAGCCCGGCTGGTCCAGACGGCCCAGTGTCCGAGCAGGCCACCCCGGATGCGGCGTTCGAGGACATTCTCTCCCGAACGAAAACGGAACGGCGTGACCAGGTCGAGCACGATATTGTCATCGTTCCCCGTATACAGGGCGATATCTTCGCGGCCCGATTCTGCCACCGCGCGGATCACGTCCAGAGTGTGATAGCGGTTAAAGGGAGCCATTTTAATCGCGGCCACGTTTTCAATCTCACAGAACCGCCGCCAGAAGGAGTAAGGGAGCAGTCGTCCGCCCACATCGGGTTGCAGATAGAATCCGAAGACGGGAATGATCTCAGCCACAGCGCGACAATGTTGAATCAGCGTCTCTTCGTCGGCTTCCTTCAGAGCAGACAGGCTGAGCAGACCATAGTGGTAGCCGGCCTCGCGGGCGATACTGGCTTCCCGGGTGGCCTGATCGGTGGGGCCACAAATCCCCGCGACGCGAATCAGGGGCACGCGTCGCGTCGCATCGGCCCGGTCCATCTCTTCACTGGCCAGTTCCAGAACGGGCTGAAACAGGTCGATTCCCGGTTCGCGTATTTCAAACTGTGTTGTATGCACGCCGACTGCAAGTCCACCGACACCACTGGCGATGTAATAGCGCGAGAGCGCCCTTTGCCGGCGTTCATCCAGTTGGCGGGAGGCATTCAGGGCCAGGGGATGAGCCGGGATGGCAGTTCCCTGTTGGAGTGTTTTCGTAATGATGGACGGGGTCACAGTTCGTTTGCATCCTGATTCAAAGCGAGGAAGTGATAGTCAGCTGTCTTTAGAATTTGCCGCTACGAGATTCAAAGTGAGTCGGCTTGCCCAGCAGGGGGCCGTCGGTTTGAATCCAGTGTGCGATCCAGTCGAATATCTGTTCGACATCCACCAGCGGTGCTCCGTACTTCTGATGACCATACTGGCCGTTATTCAGCAGGGCGTCCCGGGCTTCACTGCCTGTGAAGTGCACCGGTTTTCCAAAGAGTTCTCCAAACCGTTCGCAGACCTCGCGCACTTTGAGGATCCGTGGGCCGGCGACATTCAGGTAAGCCGGTGGGGTGGTGGCATCGGGCAGCGAGCAGAGCGTCATCGCATTCGCGTCTCCCTGCCAGATCACGTTGACGTAACCCATGGAAACATCGATCGTCTGTTCCTGGTAGACCTGAAGTGCCAGATCGACGAGTACACCGTAGCGGCACTCGGTGGCGTAGTTCAGGCGAATGATCGTCATCGGAATTTCCAGCGTACGGCTGAAATGCTCGAACATTCGTTCGCGACCCAGGCAGCTCATCGCATACTCACCCACGGGGTCGGGCTGATCGGTTTCGACTGACCCTGAACCGCTCGCAGGGACGAGTCCGTAGATATTGCCCGTGGAAAATGCGGTGATGCGGCTGTTTCGATACTTGTTACAGACCAGGGCAGGGAGGTAGGTATTCATGGCCCAGGTCAGCGATTCGTTGCCCGTGGCGCCGAATTTCATACCCGCCATGTAGATCACGTTCGGAACGTCGGGCAGACTCTGGATGAAATCGCTATCGAGTAGATCTCCTTTGATCGTTTCAATGCCGAGGTCTTCCAGAGGCTGGCGGCTCGATTCATCCGAAAAGCGGCTGACACCAATCACGCGGCGGGTGATTCCGGCGGCTTCATCCGCACGGAGGATCATTTGAGCCAGTGTTGGTCCCATTTTGCCTGCGATGCCCAGCAGAATCAGATCGCCGGGAGTCTGTTGCAATGCTTCCATCACGCCAGGGGTGGGGCGGCTGAGTAGTTCTTCGAGTTGTGCGACGTTCTCAATTGTTTCGGGAAATTCCTGAGGCATGGTGTCCCTGGGCGTTTGTGGTCGTATGGGAGCGATATGAAATCGGGTTCAATATCTTAATGTTCCTAAGCATTATGGCAGGTTTCTCCCGGAAATGGAAACGTACCGGAAATGCGTTCAAATCAAGGCTCAATGCGGGGGAAGTTCGCAGGCCAGCAGCTGATCCCAGTCGGGTTGATCTGCCGAGTTCTGGGAAAAATGGCTGGCGACGATCTGCCCCTTGTCAAGAATCAGCGCTGCTCCCAGCTGTTGCACATCTTTACCGGGGATACCTGGCAGATGGCCGGAGAGGATCGTGGTCTTGAAGCCGGACCACCAGATCGCAGGTCCGGCGACTTCAGAAAGCGTGCCGCGTTTGACTTGGAAGAGCTCATACAGTTTGCGCTCCGGATCACTGAAAGAGTGGACGTCCTGCAGTTGATAGCGGGCCAGCAACTGACTCGCCTGTTGAGGCTCCATCATATGGACGATGGCGAGTTGCAGGCCGCGTTCGGTAAGTTCAGCGGACAGGGACTGCAGTTGGGCCAGAACCTCGCGACAGAAGGGACAGCCGCCGTGCCTGAGGAACACGACGAGTACGGGGGCTTCATTGGAGAGATCTGCCAGCGTCCTGCCACGCGAGGAAGGGAACGCCGCGAGTGCTTCCTGAAAGGGGATCTGATCCATGATGCGCTCTTTGATTTGACACTGAGTGGTTTTAATTAACTGCTGAGTGCCAGTTTACCATAACGCGTTCGGATGTTCGCGGTGAAAGTCATGGATTTGCTGTACCGTGTCTTCGACTTTTTCCAGATCAGTGTAGTACATCGCGCTGGGATCGATCTGGTGTGCTTCGAGGTGTTCTATTTTCGCACGGATCTGCGGGACCCGGGCGATGCGGGGGAGTGCCACGAACCAGATCAGACCAAGGGCACCGGTTACCAGCAGAAAACTTGACCAGCGCCGGCGCAGACCGGCAGAGTGATTTGGGGAGTCAGATTTTGGACAATCGTGAGGCACTGGTACGCTGACTGATAGAGACACTAAAAGAGTTCGCTGATCACTTCACCGTGATCTACGGCTATCGTAGGTCTTCCAGAGTGATCCGGGAAGTGCATTTCCGGATCCATGCCTAATACCCGGTAAATCGTATGATGAATATGACCGGGACGGACGGGACGGTCCGCAGGGGCATCGCCCAGACGATTGGTGGCGCCGACAATCCGGCCCCCTTTGACACCTCCGCCGCCCAGCAGGCAGAACATGGAGTTGCCCCAGTGGTCGCGGCCGGGCGTTCCCTGGCTTAATGGAGGTCCACCGTTGCCGCCATCGTTCATGCGGGGAGTGCGGCTGAATTCACCACACAACACGACCAGCACCTTTTCACTGAGTCCGCGTTGTGCGAGGTCTTCAAACAGAGCACTCACAGCCTGGTCGACGCGGGGGAGATAGCTTTCCATACCGCTCTGCAGGTTCCAGTGATGGTCCCAGCCACCAAAGTGCACGGTGACGAAAGTAGTTCCCGCTTCCACCAGACGGCGGGCCAGCAGGACACTCTGTCCCCAGGTGTGGCGCCCGTATTGATCGCGGAGCTTTTCGTCTTCGGATTTCAGATCAAATGCGCGGCGGGCTTTTTCGCCGGTGACCATGTCATAAGCTTTCTGGTCCAACCGATCCATGGAATCGAGCATGCCTGACTGGTCCACATCTCTGCGGAGGCGATCGAAGGTTTTGAGCAGGTCTTTGCGGTCTTTGAGACGTTGGAGGGAGAGCCCGTTAATGGGGCTCAGGTTCTGGACCTGGAAATTCTGGTTGTTGGGATCCGAGCCGGTTTCGAAGGGATCGTATTGCACTCCCAGAAAGTTACCCCCGAAGTAGCCGGGACGCAATCCGATGCTCGATGCATAAGGGACAGAGACGTAGGCCGGCATTCCGGGATCACGCGGACCGAGGACCTTGGTGGCCATCGAGGCGATGGACGGATTCCGACCGGGAGTGCTGCCACCGCTGACGCCTCCCCGTCCGGTGAGCATCCAGTGCCCGCCGGTAAAGTGGTCACCAGTATTGTGATGTAGCGAACGAACGACCGAGAACTTGTCCGCACATTTCGCCTGGAGCGGAAACAGCTCGGTGATTTCCATGCCGGGGACATTGGTGTGAATCGGATTCCAGATGCCCCTGTATTCGCTGGGGGCTTCAGGCTTCATGTCATAGGTGTCGAGGTGACTTGGTCCGCCATCGAGCCAGAGCAGAATGACGGAGGTGTCTTTCTTCGGGATGCCGTTTTGAGCTGCGTTTGCTTTCGCATGCAGGATCTGTGAGAGGCTGGCTGAGCCCATGCCCGCCATACCGACCTGCAGGAAGTGACGACGGCTGAGACCGTCACAATATTTGCCGCTTTTGCCAAACTCGACACGGAACATAATTGCGCTCCAGAACGCGACTAAGAAATAAGTGAACTTTGATGTATTTTAGAATCCTCTCTCTGGTTTCGTCAATAAGGAAGCGCTCTGTTTCAAGTGAGAGAGCGGGAATCAGGGGAGAGAGCAAACAGGGAAGCAGGTCGGTCAGCTGATGGCTGCGGACTTCTCTTTCGCCGCCCGATAAATGACGCCGTTGATTTCGCCCCCCATCATCAGAATCGCTCCGGTCATATACAACCAGACGAGTAACACAATGAATCCCCCCAGGGTCCCATAAGTTTCGTTGTAGTGTGCAAAATTTTCGACATATTCGCGAAAGCCCAGCAACATGACCACCCAGCTGACAACAACAAACAGGCTGCCCGGCGTGATGATGTTCCAGGGAAGTTTGACACTGGGAACGGCCCAGTAGATGACCGAGGTCGAAATCAGCATGAAGCCACAGGCGACCGACCAGCGGGTGCCGGCAGAGAGCAGGACATGCAGCCAGGGGGCTTCGAAATTGGACAGCAGCAGGCGGGCAATCGCGGGCCCGACCACCAGCAGAATCATGGCGAGTAATAGCAGGAACAGCACAAAAAATGTCAGCAAGAGGGAGAGTCCGCCTGCTTTGAGTAACTTTCTGCGATGATCGACTTCAAACACCGCATCCAGTCCTTTGCCCATCGTGAGGAACAGGCGCATGCCCCCCCAGGACAACAGCACTACGCCCCCCATGATCAGACTGAAGGTCGTTTTCTTCTGGATGTCGGCGATCTGGTCGAACAGGATTTGGGAGAGGTCATGCGGCAGTCCCATATTGATGGCGTTCTCCATGCTGCGAATCAGGCCCTCGATCGGGAGTTGAGCCACACAGCCAATCAGGACCATCAGTAAGGGGAAGAGCGTGAAGATGGCGTAATAGGCAAACTGTGCGCTCTGGGCACTGAGGCGGTGCTGGTTGTAGCCGATGAAGGCACGTCGGACCAGATCCCAGGGAGTCAGGCCTCCTAATTTCCACATCGCGAGAAAGCCGATTTTGCTCAGATCAAGTTGTTCGGTTTTATTCATGTTTGTTTAATCTGTTCTATCACAACGGCTTACGGCAACGCGAACCTCTGGCAGCTGAACGACAATAAAAATCGTTAAAATTCCTATAATCATTAAAGGTTAACATTGGGAAATGACGATCTCAGAGATAGAGGGTTCTCTCTGCAGGGGATCCTGCGACTGTCACTCCACGAGTGACGACCACTTTTAAGAACTGAGATTGACCGGATTTTCCAAATGAATTCGTTACTGAAATTAAGTGTGGGTATTTTACTCTGTCTTCCTCTGACCGGCTGCGCCGGACCAGGTTATTACGATCCGTCGACCGGCATGGTCTGCGGTGGTGAGATGTACGGCCCCACCAACTTCATGGATGATATCAAATGTTCGCTGTCAAAGCATCGCGCACAGCGGATGCAAAAGCTATGCTGCAATTCCTGTGATCCGTGTAATACCTGTGATCCCTGTGGTGGCTGCAATACCTGCGGTCCTTTTAAGAAGCATGGTTTTGGTAAGAAGTTCCCTTCCACACTGGCTTCGGGAACCTTCAGCTATGGTGGCTGGGATGAAGGTCCCATGGAAACCTATCCCATGGAATCGTACCCCACGCCGAACTTCTCTTCCCAGTCCAACTGCCCGACCTGTGGTCCACAGGGGGGACAGGGACAGTACTATGAATCTCCGCAAACCTACGAAGGTGAGTATCAAGGTGATTACCACGGCGAATTCGTGCCGGGAGGAAACGGTGCTCCCTCTGGTCCTGCAACTGTTGTCCCTCAGAAGATTGCCCCTACACCCGATCACGGACCTAAGGGAGCCATCCAGAAACCAGCGCCTGCACCTGCTGCCGAAGAACCCATGTCTTCCGTACCTCCTTCCATGCTGTATGCTCCGACCAACATTCCCAGCTCGGCTCAGCCCGGTCAGGGAGCCCGTCCGGTGCGGTGGGTACCAGCTCAGGTTCACTAAGCATCCGTGGAGTGCAGCAGAAATCTCAGGTCGTCTCTCAACAATGAACGTGCCGGCCTGAGTTGAGAACAGATCCGAAAGGGAAGGGACCCTGCCGTGCAGCGAACTGAAACTCCAATGCAGGGAACCGGTTCTCTGTCTGTTCGTCGTCTGACTTGTCTGCTGACGCTCTCCATCGTGGTGTTGGTTTCTTCCAGGACAACGGAGTGCCAGGCGGAACTCTTCGAAGTGGGCCCCGATAAGAAGTACACCCTGCTGGAAAAAGTTCCCTGGGAGAGTCTTTCTCCGGGGGATGAGGTCCAGATTCACTGGCGGGCGCAGCCTTATCGGAGTAAATGGGTACTCTGCCGACGGGGGACCCAGGCGAAGCCGATCGTGATCAAGGGTGTTCCTTCCGAGAAAGGGGACTTGCCTGTGATCGATGGTCGGCGGGCCGTCACGCGACCGCAGCTCCGTTATTGGGGCGAACAGCGGGGGATCATCAAAATTGGTGGTGCCCGCGATCCTGCCGATACGATGCCCGCGCACATTGTGATCGAGAACCTCGACATCCGCAGTGCGCGGCCCTCCTTCTTCTATTTCAGTTCGGACGGACTGCAGAAGTATTTTCAGAACGCTGCGGCGATCTTCATTGAAAAAGGGGAACACATTACGATCCGCAACTGCTTCCTGCACGATTGCGGTAACGGTCTGTTTATCGCCCCCGACTCGAAAGAGATTCTCGTCGAGAACTGTGCGATCTATCATAACGGGATCGCCGACAGCTACTACGAGCACAACGTTTATACTGAAGCCGCCGGGATGATCTTCCAGGGGAACTACCTCGGTCCCCTTCGCGAAAACTGCCTGGGAAACAATCTCAAAGATCGCTCCGCCGGTCTGATCGTACGCTACAACTGGATCGAAAGCGGCAACCGACAGCTCGATCTGGTCGATGCCGAGGATAGCGATACGATTCGCTTTGATCCCCGATACCGCACTACTTATGTGTATGGCAATGTGCTGGTGAAACGGAAGGAAGATTCGAACACACAGATGATTCACTACGGCGGCGACAGTGGCGACGAAAACAATTATCGCAAGGGGACATTGTTTCTCTACAACAACACGATGGTTTCCCGGCGGGCTTCCACTACGCTGGTGCGACTCTCGACCTCGAGCGAACATCTGGACTGCCGGAATAACATTCTCTATACCACGCACGATGGCAGCAGTCTGGCGATTCTCGATGAAGCGGGGACGGCGAGCCTGAGTCATAACTGGATCAAACGGGGCTGGAAAGCCGCGCACTCCACTCGCTTCGGCAAGGTCAGTGCGGAAGACGAAATCCATTCCGGTGCCGATCCGGGATTTCAGGACGAAGAGAAGAACCTGTTCTTCCTGACTGCCAAGTCCGCTTGTCTGAATAAAGCGGGCGCTCTGCCGGAAGCTGTCAAAGCAAACTTCCCCGTGAAACAGGAATTTAAAGGTCCCCGGGGAATGAAACAACGCCCCGCAGCATCATTGAATGACCTGGGGGCGTTGGAGCGAGAATCCGAAGAGTAACCTCTGCTGTCTTTTGCTTAGCCTTTGTACTCGCGGGCAACTTCTACCAGTGTGCGAACCATGCAGCCGGTAGCGCCACCTTCACGGTGAGGCAGGTTGGCCGAAGCGAAAGCCGGGCCTGCGATATCGAGGTGGACCCACGGGGTTTCGCTGACGAAGTTTTCCAGGAACTTGGCAGCGGTGATGGCACCACCCCAGCGAAGACCGACGTTCTTCAGGTCTGCCACATCGCTTTTAAGCTGATCGGCAAACTCCGGGAACATAGGCATTTCCCAGACCGATTCGCCGGTGGTTTTAGCGGCGTCTTGAACCGCTTGCGACCAGTCCGGGGTGTTGGAGAAAATGCCGGTGACATCTTCACCCAGGGCGACGACACAGGCACCGGTCAGGGTGGCGAGGTCGATCAGGTTCGAGGCCCCGCGGTCGACAGCCAGCGTGAGGACGTCGGCCAGAACCAGGCGTCCTTCGGCATCGGTGTTGAGAACTTCGATGGTCTTGCCGTTCCGGGCTGTGAGTACGTCACCCAGTTTGTAAGACGATCCGTTGACCATGTTTTCCACGAGTCCCATGTAGCCCACGACATTGACGGGCAGCTTGAGGCGGGCAATCGCCGTCATCGCACCCAGTACTGCGGCTGCGCCACCCATGTCGCATTTCATGGTCTTCATGCCGTCACTGGGCTTGAGTGAAAGTCCGCCGCTGTCAAAGGTGACCCCTTTGCCGACCAGGGCCAGCGTGGGAGCGGAGGCAGCACCGCCCTGATGTTTCAGAATCGCCAGGCGGGGAGGCTGATCGCTGCCCTGGGCGACGGCCAGCATCGAGCCCATCTTTTCATCTGCCAGTTGTTTTTCGTCGAGGATCTCTGCTTCCAGGCCACATTCCTTCGCGACTTCCACAACCTTGTCGGCAAAGCTGACGGGAAAGATATCGCCGGCGGGACGGTTGACCACTTCGCGTGCCAGGTTAACGGCTTCACCCAGGATCGATCCCTCTGTGATTGCCTGTTGAATTTCAGCAGAGTCTGCACCCGCGATCGACACTTCCTGGAAGGGGAAGCGGCCGGGTTCCGCCCGGTACAGGTCCTGTCCCACCGAACCGACGGTCATGGCGGTGCTGATCTGACGGGCGATCTGGGCTGCAGAGAGAGAACTTTCTGAAACTTCGGGGAGCAGGACTGCGGCGCGGATCTCTTTTTTGGTTGAGATGGCACGGGCGGAGGTCATCAGGGATTTTTCCAGCGCTGCCAGCGAGAGGTCTTTCGCGGGTCCCAGTCCCGTCAGCAGGATGCGTGGGGTTTTAATGCCACTTAATCCGAGCAGGGTGGCGGTCGACGCCAGTTTGCCGGTGAAGTCTTCAGCTTCGATCAAGCGGCTGATCTGGCCACCGATCGCTTCATCCAGTTGTGAAACGTCAGCAGGGAGCGGGGCTGCCTCGGCCAGGGGGATAATCAGCCAGTCTGCTTCGATTGCGGAGAGTGCGTCATTCGTCAATTGTGTCGCCATCAGTTTTAAAATCCCTTTATCGTTGGAAAACATCAGATTAAGATGGGTGAATTCACAGCATATCAAATCGGAAGGAAAAACCCAATGAGAGACATCAGGATCGCTGCCGTCCAGTTTGAACATCGTAACGGAGACAAGGCGTTTAATCTGCAGCGCATCCGTGAGCTGGCTCAACAGGCGGTCGCCCAGGGGGCTGAGATTGTCAGCTTTCATGAATGTTGTATCCCCGCTTACACATTCGTGCAATCGTTCTCCAAAGAAGAACTGCTGGCGCTGGCCGAGCCGGTGCCTTCCGGGCCGAGTACACAGGAACTGATGTCAATCTCCCGGGAAGTTGGCGTACCCATCCTGGCCGGCCTGTTCGAAGAGGATCAGGGGGACGTGTATAACACGTACGTCTGTGTCGATGGGGATGAACTGGTGGCCCGCTTTCGCAAGCTGCATGCGTTTGTGAATTCGCATCTTTCTTCGGGAAGTGAATACGCGGTCTTCGATCTGCGGGGCTGTCGTTGTGGGATCTTGATCTGCTACGACAATAACCTGATCGAAAACGTGCGGATGACAGCCATGCTGGGGGCCGAGATCATCTTTATGCCCCATGTGACCTGTTGCCTGCCGTCGGTGATGCCCGGGCGGGGACTCGTGGATCCGAAACTGTGGGAGAACCGGGACCGGGATCCCGTCAGGTTACGACAGGAATTTCAGGGGCCCAAGGGGAAAGGCTGGCTGATGCGCTGGCTGCCCGCGCGGTCTTATGACAACGGCGTGTACGCGATCTTCACGAACCCGGTCGGCATGGATGACCAGGAAGTCAAGCCGGGGCTGTCGATGATTCTCGATCCGTTTGGAGAGATCATCGCCGAGTGTACGAACCTCGGAGATGACATTGCGATCGCGTTGTGCACCGAGGAAAAACTGTCGCAGGCCAGTGGGCGACGATACATCCGCGCCCGGCGTCCCGATCTGTACGGCAAGCTCGTGGAGCCCCCGGCGGAACCTCCCGTGACCCAACCCGGTTGGGAGTTGAAGCCCTCCAGTTGAGCGTGGATTATTTTTTCAGGGCCGGATCATCAAAGCCGGCTTCCGCGAAGCCTTTGGCGCGGAGCTGGCAGGAGTCGCAGTGACCGCAGGGGGTGCCATCGGGCAGCGGGTCGTAGCAGCTGTGAGTCAGGCCATAATCGACGCCGAGTTCCATTCCCTTTTGGATGATCTCCGCTTTGGTGAGTGAAATCAAAGGCGTATGCACCTTCCAGGTACCGCTGTGTTCCACTCCCGACTTGGTGGCGAGGTTGGCCATTTTCTCGAAGGATTCGATGAACTCGGGTCGACAGTCGGGATAGCCGCTGTAATCGACGGCATTCACGCCGATGAACAGGTCGAAGGCATTCAATGTTTCGGCCCAGGCGAGTGCCAGCGAGAGGAAAACCGTGTTCCGGGCCGGGACGTAGGTGATGGGGATGCCGGCTTCCAGGTCATCATCTGAGCGGTCCTTGGGGACTTCGATGTCGGCGGTGAGTGCCGAGCCGCCGAAGACACGCAGATCCAGCGGGAAGGTGACGAAGTGTTGCGCATCGAATGCCTGACAGACTTTTTTCGCGGCGTCCAGTTCGTGGCGGTGCCGCTGTCCGTAGTCGAAGGAGAGAGCATACAGTTCAAAACCGGCATCGGCGGCGATGGCCAGCGTGGTCGCGGAATCGAGACCGCCACTGACGAGCACAACGGCGCGGGGGGCAGCGGATGACATAAAAAACACTCCTGCAGGGATCGTGCGCTTAAAAAGTGAAACCTAGCAGGAGTGGTAGACGGATGCAATCGCTGGGCTGAAATCCACGTCTGATTTCTTAAACCCGGATTGAATTTCGGTAAACCGACTTAGAACAGGCCTTCGATCAGTTCACCAGCAGCGACTGGCGTGGGACGTGCGAGTCGGGGGAAATAGGTCTGGTGAGCGTCGATGCCCAGCGCGTGATAAATAGAGGTGGCAAAGTCCTCGGGACGCCAGGGACGCGTGCTGGGCAGACTTCCTTTGCGGTCGGTGGCACCAATCACTGTTCCTCGTTGCACCGGTCCGCCGGCCATGAGGACGCTACCTGCATTGGGATAGTGATCGCGGCCTGCGGTGGCGTTGATTTTCGGTGTGCGTCCGAATTCACCCATCGCGACAACCAGAGTTGTGTCGAGTAGTCCCCGCTCATCCAGATCATCCAGCAGAGCTGAGAGCGACATGTCCAGTTGAGGAACGTTTCCGGGGCCGGAGTAACTGTGCCAGCGTTTGCCTTTGGGCAGGTCTGCGGGCGGTTTGGAGAAGGTCATCATCGAATCGAAGAGCCAGCCGTGGTTGTCCCAGGTGCCATTGGTTTTGGCATTCCCGAACAGGCCCCCCTGGACGGCCTGGTTGATCGTCACAAAGCGGGCGCCTGCTTCCACCAGACGCCGGGCCAGCAGAACGCGACGCCCATAGATATTATCTCCGTAGCGTTCGCGGGTCTGTATCGGTTCTTCTTCGAGGTTCACCGCTTTCTGCATTGCGCCGCTGGTCAGCATGGCGATGGCTTCGTCGGTGAATTTGTCGACCGATTCGAACTGCGAGTTCTGAATCTCCTGCAGGCGGCTCAGATTTTCCAGCTGCGAGAGCATTTCCAGGCGGTTTTCGAAACGGACCTGTGACAGGTTCAGGCCCCCCAGTTCCATTTCCGGTTTGCTGGGATCCCCTTTGAGGTCGAAGGCGGAAAAAGCGGTGCCCAGGTAGCCGGGAGGATCGGTATATCGGGCGGCGACCGGCAGGCCCAGATGAGGAGGCACGCCGGGGACGCGGCTGCCGTACAGGGCCGAGACCAGACAGCCAAAGTTGGGGAAATACTGTTTGCCCGTCGGTTTGAATCCACTGGCGACATGCTGAGAGCCGGTGCTGTGCGAGCCGCTTTTTCCCTGCCAGGAACGGATCAGCGCGACCTTGTCCATCCGTTGCGCCAACAGGGGGAGCTTCTCGCAGATTTGAATGCCGGGGACGTTGGTGTCGATCGGTTTCCAGGGACCACGGATTTCGGCGGGGGCTTCGGGTTTGGGATCGAAGGTCTCAAAGTGACTCGGTCCACCTGCCAGGAAGATGAAAATACAGGAGATGTCCTGCTTACCCGATTCTTTGCCGTCGGACTGTTTCGCCTGGAGTAACTGCGGCAGATTCAGGCCGAACAGACCGACGCCGATCTGCATCGCCTGTCGTCGATTCAGCAGGTGTGGCGCACACATGCCACCCGTAGTCATTTCAGTCATCACGCGGGCCCCCTGGAATGGCTGGGAGTGACGGAGAACTCAAGAGCTGCGGCTGATTATATCAACGAAAATGCATGTGATCCAGAGCAGTCGTGCTGTTGCCTGAAAATCAGATCAATCAGGGAAGGTTGGCCAGCATCGATGTCAGGGCCAGAATCCGGTAGTAATCGCGGGCGCCGGAATACTGATATCCGAAGGGGATGATTCGCGGATTGTACATGCGGTCATAATTCCCGAAGCCGCGGTACTGCAGTGAGCCGAAGCGGAACGAGGGACGATAGCCGTTGTAGTAAAAGGAATGACCATGATAAGGAGAGCCGAACCAGTTGGAGCGAATCAGGTCACTATACATGTAGAGAGCCGGTACCGATTGCAGATTGGCAAAATAGCCGTTGGTGGCCAGGGGCCAGCTGCGGAAACCGTATTGAGCTGCCATCCGCTGAATCGAACGGTGTGGTGATTTGCAGTGCTCGCATTCCTGCTCAGGAATCTGGGGAATGTCACGAGGCACAATCACGATGGTATCAGCAGCATTCTCGGCTGAGGCCGGCTGCGTTTGCTGCAGGGGAACCTGAACCTTTTTTGTCGCGTAGGAATTCAAACCCGGGGCAGGAGTGATCTCGATGGTCCAGGTATCGGCCGAGGCGGCTTTGGCTGGCGCTTTGAGATGCGGAGTTGTTTCTGCGTCCGTCAGTTTGGGCTTCGGGGCTTCAATTGCGGCCCGGGTGGATTGCAGCAGGCTGCCACTCAGCAGGGCGGCGCAGACGAGGGTCAGTGTCAGGTTCAGTTTCATGGCTCTTCGGAGGACTTCAGGTTGTTGACTCGTGTTCAAAAGAGAGTGACTCAACTTTCCATCCTAGAGGGGCCTTCGGACCATTTACCAACATATTTCCCGGTCCGATGCGGAAAAAGGGATAAATTATGGCGTCATTCGGGCTCCGGGCGCGTGGGCGGCTTGATGGATGCTGTCTGGCAGATTACTCTGCCTATGCAGGGCTCATTGAGAATGTGGCGCCCGAGCGAAACCGAACTATTTTAACGACTTGCAGTGGAGACAGACCGTGGCCGCAAAAGCCTGGGGAGGACGATTTCAACAGCAGACTGATGCCCGCGTTGAAGCGTTTACGGAATCAATCAGTTTTGACAGTCGGCTGGCGGCTGTCGATATCCAGGGCTCGCAGGCACACGCCCAGATGCTGGCCAAGGTGGGACTGATCACGGTTGACGAATGCCGGCAGATCGTGGAGACGCTGGATCAGATCGGTGCCGAGATCGCTGACGGGAAATTCGAATTCCGCTTTGAGCTCGAAGACATCCACATGCACATCGAAAGTGCGTTGATCGAACGGATCGGCGACATCGGTCGCAAACTGCACACTGGCCGCAGCCGGAACGACCAGGTATCGACTGACCTCAAACTTTATACCCGGGGTGCCATCGAACGGGTCGACAGCCTGCTCAAGGATCTGCAGGTCGCGTTCGTGGAACGGTGTGAGCGTGACGCCGACCAGGTGCTGCCTGGCTTTACTCACCTGCAGCGGGCACAGCCGGTCAAAGCCGCTCATTACTGGCTCGCTTACTGTGAGAAGTTCGACCGGGATCGTCAGCGTCTGGCTGATTGTCTTACCCGCGTGAATGTTTCTCCGCTGGGCGGGGCGGCACTGGCGGGAAGCTCGCTGCCGATTGACCGGCACTTTACCGCGGAACTGCTGGAATTCACCGACGTGGCCCGGAACAGTCTGGATATCTCCAGTGATCGCGACTACCTGGCTGAATTCTGTTTCTGCATGGCGATGATCGCTACGCACCTGAGTAACTGGGCCGAAGAATGGATTGCCTGGTTCTCGACTGAGTTCGGTTTTATCAAACTGCCCGATGCCTTTACCACTGGTTCGTCCATCATGCCACAGAAGCGGAACCCGGATGTGCTGGAACTGATCCGCGGTAAGTCGGCCCGACCGATTGCCGATGTGCAGCAGACACTGGTGCTGTTGAAGGGGCTGCCGATGGCCTACAACCGGGACATGCAGGAAGACAAGCTGGCAATGTTCGACGCTTACGACACAGTCGCCGCCTGTCTGGAACTGGCAGCTGCGATGGTCGAAGGGGCGGAACTGCAGGTCGAGACAATCAATGCCAAGCTGGAAGACGGCTTCCTCGATGCGACTGCCCTGATGGAGTACCTGATCAAAAAAGGAACGCCGATGCGGACCGGTCACGGGATCGTCGGGAAACTGGTGTCGCTGTGTGAATCGCGGAGTATCCGGCTGGCAGATTTGTCTCTGGAAGAACTGCAGCAGGCGTGTCCCGATATCGAAGATGATATCTACCAGGTGCTGGGCGCCCGGAATGCAATGGCGGCACTCTGCAGCTTCGGTTCGGGGGGCGAAAAGCCGGTACAGGAGCAGACCGCTTACTGGAAAGAGAAGCTCGGTCTCTAAGTCAGACTGACTGGTGCCGACGAAGCAATGGTCATGAGAAATATCAAACTGACACTGGCTTATGACGGATCGGAATATGCGGGCTGGCAGGTCCAGCCGAACGGTGTTTCGGTACAGAGCTGCGTGGAAGCGGCGATCGAAAAGCTGACACAGCAGAAAACCGGGGTACTGGTAGCAGGACGCACCGATGCCGGCGTGCATGCGCTGGGGCAGGTGGCCAGTTTTCAGACCGAGTCGAAGATTCCCTGCAAGAATATCCAGACGGGTCTGCAGCGGTTTCTGCCGGACAGCATTTGTGTTCGGGAAGTGGCTGAGGTTGCCCCCGACTTTCATGCAACCTATTCCGCCGTGCAGAAGCGGTATCGCTATGTGATTCACAACAGCAGCGTCAATTTTCCGTTTCTGAAGCGATATGTCTGTGAATTCGGCCGGCCGCTGGATGCGGAGCAGATGCATGTCGGGGGCCAGCATTTATTAGGCAAACATGATTTCCGCTGCTTTGAATCACATTTCCCGAACAAGGCGACCAGCGTACGCACAGTTAAGGAACTGACGGTACAGCGGACCTCGGTCTGGCCGGTGTGGGGCGCGGATCCCGGGCTGTCACAGAGTACCTCGAATTCGTCGGCGGAGTTTCTTACGGTCGATATTGTCGCGGACGGTTTTCTGTACAATATGGTGCGAGCGATTGTGGGGACCCTGTTTGAAGTGGGGGTGGGACGCTGGACACCCGAGAAAGTGCGGGAGATTGTCGAGTCGATGGATCGTTCCCAGGCAGGAGCCACAGCGCCGGCGAGCGGGCTTTATCTGGTTCAGGTTGACTACGGCGACTGATTTTTTCAAAGTAGATTAATCCAGGCGTCCTGAATTGACGTTGAACCTTTAACCGGTGATCGCCAACACGTGTTTTAATCAGACCAAAAGGGAATTATGAGTCCGCAACCACCGCCTCTGCCTCCGCATGATGCTGATGAGCCGATCTTTCTCGAAGAGCCGTTCGGGGAAGAGGGGGAGCGGATTGATGGCGAAAAGGGGCATATCTTCCCCTGCGAAGGCTGCGGGTCTGATCTGATCTTCGATATCCATACCCAGAAGCTGAAGTGCCAGCATTGCGGGTTTGAAAAAGTGATCGGCATCGACCCTGATAAGGAAATTGAAGAGCAGGATTTCTACGGGATGCTGGCCCATCTGCAGGAGCTGCGCGAACAGCAGTTAGATGTGGAAGACGAGGATGAGCAGGAGGTCCGCTGCGAAAGTTGTGGTGCGACACTCCGCTTTGTCGGAACGCTGACCAGTTCGGAATGTCCCTACTGTGCCTCGCCGATTCAGCTGGATAAAGTACATACTTCAGAGAAGCGGGTGCCCGTGGATGCGGTGTTGCCGTTCCAGGTGGATGAAGATCGATCGCGGCTGAATCTCAAGGCCTGGGTGAAGTCGCTCTGGTTTGCACCGAACGATTTTGTGGAGAAGGGAGCCGAAGGGCAGTTTCATGGCGTCTATCTGCCTTACTTCACTTTTGACAGCCTGACGAGCACGTATTACTCCGGACAACGGGGCGAATATTATTACGTGACGGTCGGGACCGGGAAGAATAGACGGCGCGAACGTCGGACCCGCTGGTATCCCGCCTCCGGCAACTTTCAGCGTTTCTTTGACGATGTCGTGATTCTCGCATCATGGGGACTGCCGCGACCACTGATTAGGGCTCTGGAACCGTTCCCCATGCATCTGCTGGTTCCCTTCAAACACGCTTATCTGGCGGGCTTTACGGCACGGACATACGATGTTGAGCTCAAAGACGGTTTTGTGCTGGGGAAGCAGCGGATGGACGATGCCCTGTATTCGGAAGTCTGCAGCAGGATTGGCGGGGACACCCAACGGGTGGATACGGTGCAGAGCCAGTATGATGCGATTACCTATAAACATCTGCTGTTGCCGCTCTGGCTGATGAGCTACAAGTACAAAGGCAAGCTGTACCAGGTGGCCGTCAATGCAGCGACGGGGGAAGTGAACGGAGAGCGACCTTACAGCTGGATCAAAATCACGCTGGCCTGCCTGGCGGCTGCCCTGGGCATCGGCGGAGGCGCGTATCTGTTCAATCAATGATCGATTCGTCCGTCTATGAACGCGTTCGTCCGGGGTCAGAACGGGTAGAAATCGTCTATTTTCACAGGCTGTGACGCGCGGGAGCATCGCATTTGCGACGAGTCTTCAGAAATTGGAAACTGATGCCCCCAGTCGGTTGCCGATCCGGCAGTGTGGAGGTACAAAAAACAGAATAAATCTGCGAACTTCCACCTGGAGACAGGTTCACTGAGCCACATTCATAAGTTAAGGAGCGATAAAGAGATGAATCATCCGATTCGAGTTGCAGTTACCGGGGCAGCTGGCCAGATTGGTTACGCCATGTTATTCCGTCTGGCTTCCGGGCAGATCTTTGGCCCCGATCAGCCGGTAATCCTGCATCTGGTCGAAGTTCCTCCGGTTCTGTCCGCTCTGGACGGGGTGGAAATGGAACTGGAAGACTGTGCTTTCCCGACCCTGGCCGGTGTCGTCAAAGCAGACAGTGATCATCTGGAAGACGCATTCGCTGACTGTAACTTCGTGATCTGCGTAGGCAGTGTACCGCGTAAGGCAGGTATGGAGCGGGGCGATCTGATCCGTGTTAACGGTCCGATCTTCACCAGCACCGGACAGGCGATTCAGAACGCCGCTGCCGATGACGTGCGGGTTCTGGTTGTCGGAAACCCCTGTAACACGAACTGCCTGATCGCAATGGCTAATGCTCCCAAGGTTCCCCGTGATCGCTGGTACGCGATGACCCGTCTGGACGAAAACCGGGCCGTCACCCAGATCGCCAAGAAATCCGGTCAGCCTGTGACTGCAATCAAGAACATGAATATCTGGGGTAACCACTCTGCGACTCAGTTCCCGGACTTCTACCACGCGACCATTCATGGCAACCCGGTTCCGGAAATCATCGAAGATCACGACTGGCTGCGGGGCGAGTTCATCGAAACCGTCCAGAAGCGTGGTGCCGCTGTAATCCAGGCCCGTGGTGCTTCCAGTGCCGCTTCCGCTGCGAATGCTGCCCTGGATACGATCAAGAGCATCATCACTCCTACCCCGCTGGGCGAGAGCTTCAGTGCTGCTGTCTGCAGCGATGGCAGCTACGGTGTGGATGAAGGTCTGATCTTCGGTTACCCGCTGACCAGCGATGGCAACACCTGGAAGATCGTCGAAGGCATCGAGCACGATGACTTCGCTATGGAGAAATTCAACGCGACCCTGCAGGAACTGCGGGAAGAGCGGGACGTCGTTCGCGACCTGCTGCCGGAGTAATTCGGTTTCGCGTTTCAGTCTTAGTGAAAGAGTCACGATCTCCCGGCGTGGCTCTTTCTCTTTTTACACTTACTGTTTTTTCTGAATTCTCGATGTGAGACGCTCATGCAGCCTGAAGAATTACGCCAAATCGACAACGAACATCTCTGGCATCCGTTTACCCAGATGCGGGGGCATCGTGCAGAAAACGTCCCCCTGATTGAATCCGGGGACGGGTTTTACCTGATCGACGTCGAAGGACGACGCTACCTGGATGGCGTCTCTTCACTCTGGTGTAACGTACACGGGCATCGCGTGCCGGAACTGGATCAGGCTGTGCGGGATCAACTCGACCGCATCGCCCATTCCACACTGCTGGGGCTGGGAAGTGTGCCCTCCATCGAGCTGGCGGGAGAGCTGGTTAAACGGGCGCCGGAAGGGTTGACCAAAGTCTTTTACTCAGACAGCGGCTCCACCGCGGTTGAGATCGCCCTCAAGATGGCGTTCCAGTATCACAATCAGAAGCCGAACCCTGATGCCCAGTCACGGGATCTGTTCGCCTGCATGCAACACGCTTATCACGGCGACACAATCGGTTCGGTGAGTGTGGGCGGGATTTCGATCTTCCACGAGATCTTTGGGAAACTGCTGTTCCATTCGGTGCAGATGCCCTGTCCGGCGGCCTATCATCGTCCTGAAGGGATGAGCGAAGCTGACTATCACGCACACTGCTACGCGGAACTGGAACGACTGCTGGCAGAAAACCATACACGACTGGCGGCGTTTGTGATCGAGCCGCTGGTGCAGGGGGCGGCCGGCATGCAGATGCATCCGCCCGGTTATCTGAAACGGGTGCGGGAGCTCACGACCCGTTATGGCATTCCGCTGATTGCAGACGAAGTGGCAGTCGGTCTGGGACGCACGGGGACCATGTTCGCCTGCGAGCAGGAAGGGGTGACGCCCGATTTTCTCTGTCTGGCCAAAGGGATTACAGGCGGCTATCTGCCCCTGGCGGTGACGATGACTACCGATGAAGTCGCGGCTGCCTTTGAAGGTGAGCATACCGACTACAACGCGTTTTACCACGGGCATACCTATACGGGGAACGCTCTGGCGTGTGCGGCCGCTCTGGCGACGCTGGAGCTGTTCGATTCTCAGAACACGCTGGAGAATGTGAAAGCGAACGAACAGATCCTTACAGAACGGCTGGCGGAGTTGAAAGATCATCCGCACGTAGGAGAAGTTCGTCACAAAGGAACGATGGTGGGGATCGAACTGGTGGCGAACCGGGAAACCCGGGAAGCCTTTCCTGCCGACCGCCGCATGGGGCACCAGGTGACCCTGGCTGCACGCGAGCAGGGTGTCATCATCCGACCGCTGGGAGACGTGGTGATTCTGATGCCCGCGCCAGGCATGCCGGGCGCGCAGATCCACGAGTTGTGCGATGTGGTGTTCGCGGCCATCGATAAAGCAATCAGCCTGCAGGTGGCCTGATCAGGATTTGTCAGAATCGGGACCGGGATTGCCGGGCTTATCGGTTGAGTCTGAATCCGCCTGCTCTCCCAGCTGTTTGAGCACCTCGCCGATATCGACGGTTTTGATGTTTTTCAGATCGTCCATCGACATGTCGGGTCGTTCCATCAGTTTGGCGGTCTTGCTGCGGGCAAATTCCTGATCGTTGATGGTGAATCGCCAGATCAGAAAAGCGAGGGTGATACTGATCACCAGGAACAGAATCACGATATATTTCACGGCTCCGGAAGAGCTGGGAGCCTGTGGCGTCTCGGAAGCAGGGAACCAGCGGATCTGGCCTGCAATCAACAGGGGCGCCGTCTGCAGCTTACCTGCCTGTGAGGGGTAGCCGTACTTCTTGAAATAATAGCCCGTGATCTGGACGGAAGGCATCTCCTGGAGATCGGGACCGGTGGGAATCCCCTCGGGTAACTGCGTACAGAGAAATCGCCAGGGATGGGTGCCCGAATCTTTGGAAAAGAACCAGCCTTCATAGAGGGTTGTGATGCCGAACTTGTTCTCTTCCGGTTTGAGAGGCACCAGGCGTTTGAGCTGCCCTTTGACGGTCATCAGCTCGCCCCGGTATTTACTCGACTCGTTCATCAGCACGACGAACGGAGGTGCGGGTTCGGCGGAGCGTTCGAGAACGTTCTGCGGGATCGAAGTTGCTTTCGCCAGGAGATAATACAGTGCGTTGGCTTCATAAGGGCGAATACCCGAAACACTGTCGGTGACCTGTTTAAGCAGACGGGGATCGACGCGGACGTCGTATTCACCGTTTTCCAGCTGCGGATTGACCGACTCCGGGATCTCCATTTCCGGATCCGGCTGGGAACGGAATTCGCCCGGTCTGAGGCCTGAGTCTTCTTTGACGTTGTAATCGACGTCGCGATCGGGATCGAGTTGTTGCTCTCCCTGACGCTGTTCTGTTGGAGGACCGGTGAGCCAGTACCAGGTTGATTCGCGGGAGGCGTAAAGGATCGCCAGCAGGATCACTCCGAGGGCGGCCACCAGGCGAAAGAGCCGGACCTGATCCCGGCGACTGAAGTAAGAGGGCGTTGAAGATCGATTGTGAAATCGCATGCAGAAACACCCTTTCTTCAGATAGGTTTCCGTTGGCAGGCAGGCATTCGACATTCAGACTTTGCAGTGTCGAATGCTGCCCTGTTCGATGTTTACTTTCGTTTCGGTCGGTACATGTGGGTCGCCTGACCGAGGAAGCTTTCTGCGGCTTCCATCAGGGTTTCCGAGAGAGTCGGGTGAGCATGAATGCTCTCGGCGACATCTTCGGCGACGGCAGCCATCTCGACGGCCATCACACCTTCGGCGATCAGTTCGCCTGCGCCCGGACCGACAATGCCGACACCGAGTACGCGTCCTTTTTTCTTATCGAAAATGATTTTGGTGAGCCCTTCCGTACGGGCCAGGGTCTGAGCACGACCGGAGGCGGCCCAGGGGAAGCGGGTGATTTCGACATCCAGTCCCTGGTCTTTCGCTTCCTGCTCAGTGACGCCACACCAGGCCAGTTCCGGGTCGGTGAAAACGACCGCGGGAATCGCGATGTTATCGAATTCAGCCGGTTCACCAGCGATGGTTTCCACGGCGACTTTGGCTTCGCGGGTCGCTTTGTGAGCCAGCATCGGTTCCCCGGCGATATCACCGATGGCGAAGATGTGGGATTCAGCAGTCCGCTGATTGGAATCGTTCTTAATGAAACCACGCTCGTCGAGTTCGAGCTTTGTGTTTTCCAGTCCGATACCTTTGTTGTTCGGTCGACGGCCGATGGAGATCAGCACGCGGTCGAAGGTCTGCTGTGGTTCGACTCCTTCACCACTCAGGTCGGCGACGATGCCAGCGTCGGTGGGAGTCAGTTTTTCGACCTTGGTATTCAGGTGAATGGCGGCGAAGCTTTCCTGGAGTCGTTTCTGCAACGGTTTAACCAGATCGCGGTCGGCACCGGGGAGCAGGCCGCCTGTCATTTCAACGACAGTAACTTCTGAACCCAGGGCGGCGTAGACGCTACCCATTTCCAGACCGATGTAGCCGCCGCCGACGACCAGCAGTTTTTCGGGGATATCGGCCAGTTCCAGGGCACCGGTGGAATCCATGATCCGGGGATCATCGAGATCGAAGACCGGGGGAACCGCGGGGGAAGAACCGGTGGCAACGATGGCATACTTAAAGCCGATTGCTTCCGTGGTGCCGTCCTGTTTGGTGACTTCAACGGTGTTGGAATCTTTGAAACGACCGAAGCCTTTGACGATTTCGACATTGCGAGCTCCCGCGAGTTGTCCGATGCCGCCGGTCAGCTGTGTGACGACTTTCTCTTTGAATTCGCGAAGCTTGTCGAGGTCGATCTTCGGTTTTTCGAAGGTGATGCCCCAGTCAGAGGATTCTCTGGTTTCGTTGATCAGCTTAGCCACGTGCAGCAGCGCCTTGGAAGGGATGCAGCCCCGGTTCAGGCAGACGCCGCCGGGGGCGACATCGTCGTTGACCATGATGACTTTGAACCCTTTGTCGGCTGCGTCAAACGCTGCCGGGTAACCGCCGGGACCACCGCCGATGACAACAATATCGGTTTCTCTGGTTGCAGATCCAGACATAATGTGCATTAACTTTCTTTGTCTATTGATGCTTTAACGTGGTAGCAATATCTCTGGGCTTAGCAGTCGACCAGCAGGTTGAACGGATCAGACAGCAGGCCGGAGAGTCGCACGATGAAGCGTGCAGCGTCGGCACCGTTGATCACCCGGTGATCGTAGGAAAGCGACAGGGGCAGCATGAGCCGCGAAACCGGTTTGTCGTCGATCAACTGGAATTCATGGCGTGAGCGGGACATGCCCAGGATGGCGACTTCAGGGTAGTTCACAATCGGTGTGAACGAGGTGCCCCCCAGACCACCGAGGTTGGTGATGGTGAAGGTGCCACCCTGCATGTCACTCATTTCCAGTTTACGATCGCGGGCCTTGACGGCCAGTTCGTTCATTTCATTGGCGATGGTGATGATGTTTTTCTTATCAACATCTTTGACCACGGGAACAACCAGTCCGTTTTCGGTATCGACGGCGACGCCGATATTGATGTACTGCTTGTAGATGATCTCTTCTGTTTCCGTATCGAAGCTGGAGTTGAAGACGGGGAACTCGTGCAGCGCGATGGCGATGGCTTTCATCGCCAGGGCGGTCATGGTGACCTTGGGACCGGAGTACTTGGGTTTGGAGATAAAGAGCTTACGGGCCGTTTCCAGATCGGTGATGTCCGCCAGGTCATGTTGAGTGACATGGGGCACGACCTGCCAGGAAAGACTCAGGTTCTGGGCAGAAACGCGTGAGAGCTTGTTGAGCTTCTTACGTTCGATTTCGCCGAACTGACTGAAGTCGGGCAGGGGGGGGACGGCAATGCCACCGCCGCCACCTGAAGAACCGCCGTTGGCGATCAGGTTCTTGACGTAGTTTTCCACATCTTCCTGAGTGATCCGACCACCGGGGCCGGAGCCGGCGACCTTGTAAAGATCGACGCCCAGTTTGCGGGCCATTTTCCGGGTCGCGGGACCTGCAGGAGCCGGTGCTTTGTCGTCGGAAGATCCGGCAGCCGGTTGAGGCTGCGACTTGGGAGGTGCAGACAGAGTGGGTTCCGGTTTGCTTTCCGTTTCGGGGGCCGATTTGGATTCTGCCGGTTCTGGCTTTTCTTCTTTTGCTTCAGCTGGCGCTTCTGCTTTGGCTTCTTCCTTCGCAGGGGCTTCCCCGTTGGATTCATCAATGGAGAGCAGTACGGTGCCGATCGCGACGGAATCCCCTTCGGAGACATTCAGTTCTTTGATCACACCTGCATAGGGAGATTCAAGAGGGACGACCGCTTTGTCGGTCTCGATGTCCATCAGGAGCTGTCCCTGTTCGACGGTATCGCCGACGGCAACAGAGATCTGTCCGACATCGGCGGTTTCCACGCCCTCGCTTACTTCTGGAAGTTTAAATTCAGTAGCCATGTCTTATCGTTCTATCTGATGATGGTAATGTTTGGTTTGAACCGTTGTCACTGGGTCAGGCCAGCCGGGGATTGACTTTCTCCGGATCGATGCCCAGGTCCTGGATGATGGCGGCTAACTTCGATTTATCGAACTTGCCTTCGTCGGCCAGTTCAACGAGTGTTGCCAGCACCACGTTTTCCGCGTCAATTTCGAAGTGACGGCGGAGCGATTCACGGGTTTCGCTGCGACCAAAGCCATCGGTTCCCAGTACACAGTAGTTCCCGGGGATGCCTTCACGGATCTGGTCGGCGATCACTTTGATATTGTCGCTGGAAGCGATGAAGGGGCCTGCGACGCCTTCAAAGGTCGTTTCCAGGAATGATTTCTGAGGTTCTGCATCGGGGTGCAGACGGTTGTAACGTTCCGCATCTTTGACGTCGCGGGCCAGCTCGTTGTAGCTGGTGACGCTCCAGACATCGGTAGCGATCTGGTATTTCTCGGCCAGGATTTCCTGGGCCCGCAGTACTTCGCGGAGAATCGGACCACTGCCGAACAGCTGCGGACGAGCGTCGACAGCTGGTTTGTCGGCTTCCAGGGAACGGAATTTGTAAATCCCTTTAATGATGCCATCCACGACGTCGTCGCCCTCGGGCATCGGCGCCATTTCGTAGTTTTCGTTGTAGACGGAGAGATAGTAGAAGATCTCTTCGCCTTCCTGATACATGCGTCGCATACCGTCCTGAATGATGACCGCCAGCTCGTAAGCGTAAGCGGGATCGTAGGCGTGCAGGGTGGGAACGGTAGAAGCCATGATGTGGCTGTGACCATCCTGGTGCTGCAGACCTTCCCCGTTCAGGGTGGTGCGGCCGGAAGTACCACCGAGCAGGAAGCCCTTGGTACGGGAATCAGCGGCGGCCCAGACGAGATCGCCGACCCGCTGGAAGCCGAACATCGAGTAGTAGACGTAGAACGGAATCATGTTCACGCCCTGGTTCGAGTAGGCGGTTCCTGCAGCGATGAAAGAAGAAATCGCACCGGCTTCGTTGATCCCCTCTTCGAGGATCTGGCCGTCTTTGGCTTCCTTGTAGTACATCAGCTGATCGCGGTCGACCGGCTCGTATAACTGTCCCTGGCTGGCATAGATACCGCACTGCTTGAACAGGCCTTCCATACCGAAGGTACGGGCTTCGTCGGGGATGATCGGCACAATACGTTTGCCGACGACTTTGTCACGGAGCAGGGTCGCCAGCAGGATGCCCAGGGCACCGGTGGTGGAACCTTTCTTGCCGGCCATGGAGTCCATGAACTTGCCCAGCGATTCCAGCGTGGGAGTTTCCAGACGTTCTTCGGTGGGTTTCCGCTCGGGCAGGTAACCGCCGAGTTCTTTCCGCCGTGCCTGCAGGTACTGCATTTCGGGGCTGCCTTCTTCGGGACGGTAGAACGGTGTGTTCTTGACGTCTTCGTCTCGAATCGGAATGCCGAAGCGGGAGCGGAAGTCACGCAGTTCTTCTTCGTTGGCTTTTTTCACGTTGTGAGCCACGTTGCGGCCTTCGCCGGCTTCACCCAGACCGTAGCCTTTGATGGTTTTGGCGAGAATGACTGTCGGCGAACCGGTGTGTTCGGTAGCTGCTTTGAAGGCGGCGTAGACTTTTTCCGGATCGTGACCGCCGCGGTTCATCTTCTTGATCTGTTCGTCAGAGAGATGCTCGGCCATCTTGAGCAGTTCGGGGTTTTCGCCGAAGAAGTGGTCGCGGATGTAAGACCCGGATTCGACGACGTATTTCTGATACTGACCGTCAACGACTTCACCCATGCGTTTGACGAGCAAGCCGTCTTCGTCTTCGGAGAGCAGGGGATCCCAGTCGCTGCCCCAGATGACTTTGAGACAGTTCCAGCCGGCACCACGGAAGGCAGCTTCGAGTTCCTGAATGATCTTGCCGTTCCCACGAACCGGTCCGTCCAGACGCTGCAGGTTACAGTTAATGACGAAGATCAGGTTGTCCAGATGCTCGCGGGAAGCGAGGGTGATCGCGCCCAGGGTTTCGGGTTCATCAGTTTCCCCGTCGCCAACGAAACACCAGACTTTCGACTGTGATGTATCCATAATGCCGCGGTTATGCAGGTAACGCAGGAAGCGGGCATGGTAGATGGACATGATCGGACCGAGACCCATCGATACGGTGGGGAATTGCCAGAAGTCAGGCATCAGCCAGGGGTGCGGATAGGAAGAGAGTCCACCACCGCGCGGGAGTTCCTGACGGAACCGCTGCAGGTTTTCTTCGGTCAGTCGTCCTTCGACAAAGGCACGGGCATAGACGCCGGGAGAAGCGTGACCCTGGAAGTAGACGACGTCTCCTGAATGGTCTTCCGTCCGTGAGTGGAAGAAGTGGTTGAACCCGATTTCCCAGAGTGTGGCTGCAGACGCGTAGGTGGAGATGTGACCGCCGATGCCGTCATGATCTTTGTTGGCACGAACGACCATCGCCATCGCATTCCAGCGGATGATACTTTTGATCCGCCGCTCGATTTCCCGGTTGCCGGGGAAGAGAGGCTGTTCATCCTGGGGAATGGTGTTGATGTAAGGCGTATTGGCAGTGAAAGGCATCGTCACGCCCTGACGATAAGCACGTTCCTGGAGAGTAGCCAGAACGTGTTGTACGCGTTCCTTTCCATAGCGGATGATGAGATCATCCAGTGACTCAAACCATTCTTCCAGTTCTGCCGGATCGACTCCAGGCACTGCACCTGTAACTGTCTGTTCTGCCATGAGATAAGGTTCTTTCAACCTGACTGAGTATATTCGTTCGTTGAGCGTAACTTCTCTCAGATCACTAACCAGTTCACGATCTGGAAGAAATCACGCAGCTGAGTAATAAAACAATTCTAGGAATGCACCGCTGTTAAGGGAACTAAACCGGGGCTTTTTTGAGGCCATCCCGCCGCAGATTCAGATTGGAATACATCGCGAAAGCGGTGACTGATCTCGTTAATCGAAATGTTAGCTGATTTCCCTCGGTTTTGCGAGTGATAGCAACCGGTCTAAACTCTTTAATAGACATAGCAAACGTCAAATACAGCTGAGACAGCGCCGGAGACAGGCTTTTTGAAGGAAATGAGGCAGGTTTTTCGTGGGTTTTCAGGCGGGCCGGGAAGAGTTTCCCTGCTGATATGATCGGCTTTTAAGGTGAGAGGGCGTGAGTCTGACTGAAATTTCCCGAAGTGCCCTTGTGTGCATGTGTTAATGTGTTCTCAGGCTGGGGAGGAAATACCTCGGTCATGACCGAGGTGTAACGTCTGTATAAATATTGTCCAATTTAAGCAATTTAGATTGTTAAAATTGTTTTATTGGATCTGATTCTCTAAGATAGGACCCGCAGGTTCTATTTTATAGAATCGATATGCCACAAATTTTCTCTCAGTGAGTCTCGGATATATGTCATACGAACCAAGTTATCCCGCATCAGAATTGGACACATTTTCCGATCTGGGCGAACGTGCCGTGCACCTGGATCAGTCACAGTCCTGCCAGTGCGAACTGCTGGCGGTCAAAAAGGCGGCGCGGATGCGAAAAGTCTGTGTGACACGTGAATTACAGGCTCGAGCGGAGCGTCTGTGTTCGAAAGAAATCGAATACGTTCAGAGCGAACGCTTCGATCAGCCCGACGCCATGGATCAGGTGCTGATTCCGCTGCAGCAACTCTGCGCGGAACTCAAGCCGGATACCGAAGATGACCTGACCAGTGATGCGGGTCTGCTGCAGACGCGTCTGTATGCGGTTCCCCTGTTGAGCAAAGAGCAGGAAATCATTCTCTTCCGCGGGATGAATTATCTGAAGTATCGCGCGGCGATGCTGCAGAAACAGGTTGATCTCAAAGCACCCTGCGTCGGTGTGCTGGACCGGATTGAGCAGAAACTGAAAGACGCAAAGAGCCTGCGAGACTACATCATTCAGGCGAATTTGAGACTGGTGGTCTCGATTGCCAAAAATCTGACAGACCGGGCGAATTCGTTCGAAGATATTGTCAGTGACGGCTACATGCCGTTGATTCGGGCGGTGGAGATTTTCGATATCGATCGCGGTAACCGGTTCAGTACCTACGGAACCTGGGCGGTGCGTAATTATCTGTTTCGCACTACGAAAAAGGGGCGTAAGTACCGTAAGAACTTTGTCAACGGTGCCGAGACCCTCGCGTTAAGACTCAGTGATATCCGTTCGACACTCCGCTCACAGGAAACCTATCATCGATCGATTGAACAGGTCCTCGAACAGGTACTGTGTTCCCTGGACCAGCGCGAGCAGCAGATTCTCAAACGTCGATTTGGACTGCCGCCGGCTGAAGTGCCGGAAAAGTTCCGCGAAATTGCGGAAGACTTCGGCGTGAGTACCGAACGGGTGCGTCAGCTGACCATCCGCTCGCTGCAGCGGATGCGGGACGTGATTGAGGAGCAGAGTCTGGAAATACCGGATATTTCTGAAATCCTTTGAGTTCCCTGCCAAGAAATCGGTTCTGCATAATTGGTATCATCTCACTGCTGTGGTATAAGGTACGCGGCCAGCAGGCCTGTTTTGACCTGAAAATTTTACCATAGTTGAAAGATCATGAGTTCCGATAACCCCACCCCGTCCGAATCCGATTCCCCCACAGACGACAGCCACCTGATTCGTTTGCAGAAATATCTGGCAGCGACCGGTCTGGGTTCCCGTCGTCATTGTGAAGAGTACATCGAAACCGGACGCGTGACCGTCGACGGGGAGATCGTGACCGAACTCGGAGCCCGCATCGATCCCGAAACGCAAGTCATCACCGTGGATGGCGAGCGGGCCCGGATGGAACCCCGTCGTTATTTTCTGTTGAACAAACCGTCCGGTTTTCTCTGTACGAACCAGGATCCGGCGGGACGGCGACGGGTGATTGACCTGTTTCCCGGCGAAGGGCAGCGGCTGTTTACCGTCGGTCGGCTGGATGAAAACAGTGAAGGTCTGCTGCTGGTGACCAATGATGGTGCGATGGCTCAGCGTCTCGCACATCCGCGTTATCGCGTCGCACGAACTTACCATGTGCAGGTCGCCGGTCATCCGACCCGGGAAAAGCTGGACGAACTGCGCAAAGGGGTGCGGTTCAAAGAAGGTGTCTTCCGCGTTTCCGGTTTAAAACCGTTGAAAAAGCAGGGGAAAAGTACCTTTCTGGAACTGACGCTGCACGAAGGACAGAACCGTGAGATCCGGCGAATGATGGCCCGCATCGGCCATAAAGTCATGCAGCTGATTCGCGTCCGCTTTGGTCCACTGAACCTGGGGAAACTCAAATCGGGCGAATACCGACGGCTGTCGGACACCGAACTTAAAAAACTGCGGGAGATGCTGAATGAGAAGCATTCCCCCGATCTCCGTAAGCGCAAAAGCAAGAAGAAGGCGGCTCCCAGTCGCGGGAAACCGGCGCGGCGTGGTGCGGGAAAAAATATTTCAGACAAACAGACAGGTGGAAAAAAACGGTCTGTCGGCAATAAAGGAAAACGAGGGGCCTCTGCGGTTCCGAAGAAACCCGCCCAGAAGAAGTCTACAGGACGTCGCATTATCGGCGATTAACGAGCGGGAACCACTGAGCGCCGGCAAGGAAAGCAAACATGACAGAGACTCACGCATTCAGCGATTGTGCAACCCCCCAGTATGTGGCAGCGACCGTTACCGAACAGGTCCAGATGGCAAAGGATACCTGGCGGCTGCGAATTCACTGTCCCGAAATCGCGCGGGTGATTCTGCCGGGCCAGTTCTTCATGGTCCGCGAGCCGGGCGTAAACGATCCACTGCTGGGGCGTCCCTTCGCACTCTATGATACCTGCCTGGACGAAGCGGGACAGCCGATCGGGCTGGACTTTGGTTATGTGGTGGTCGGAAAACTGACCTCCCGCATGACGCACTGGCAACCGGGTGACCAGGTCGAAATCTGGGGACCGCTGGGGAATGGTTTCCCGCAGCCCGGTTCCGGTTCGCTGGTCATGGTGGCGGGGGGAATCGGACAGACTCCGTTTCTGGCGACCGCCCGGGAAGCACTGGGGCAACGTACTTATGGTGAGCCGGCGCGGAAACTGGAAGCCTTTCCCGAGCGGGTGAGCCTGCTGTACGGGGCTCGTTCGGAAGCATACCTCGCGGGACTGGATGATTTTCGCCTCGATGGTCTGGAAGTCGAAGTGGCTACCGATGATGGCTCGTTTGGAAATGCCGGCTATGTAACCGAACTGCTCAAGCAGCGGATTGAAAGTGATGCACCGCCCGAGACCATATTCTGTTGTGGACCGGAACCGATGATGGAAGCGGTCAGTAAGCTCGCCCGGGAAGCAGGGATTTCCTGCTGGCTGTCACTGGAGACCCCGATGGCCTGTGGCTTTGGCGCCTGTTTCAGTTGTGTGGCGAAAGTCCGCGTCGGTGCTGACGACTGGGACTATCGGCGAACCTGCGTAGAAGGGCCCGTGTTTAACGCCGAGCAGCTGATATTTTAGACGCGGAACGCGACCTCGTATTGACAGTTTTGAACGGAAAACCCTATAGTTCAGGCTGATTTCAGGTCGGGACATGAACGTGCAGGATGATGAACACAACCAGACAGGGGCAGCGGCTTTCGCGGATTTCGCAGAAAGACAGTCCCGGTCTCCGCAGTCAGACCGACTCTCGCCGGCTGATGACGCTCGCGTCTCCTCTGAGCAAAATCAATCTTCCGTTATTCCGCCCCGCTTTCGTTTGCTGTTTGTGAGCAATCAGCGTCCCGAGTGGGTGGGCTTCGCTTTACGGCTGGATGCCATCGGCTGTGAAGAGCCCCGACTGGAGTGGGCCTCGAATGCCGAAGAGATGCTCAAACTGCTGAGCAATCACAGCTACGATTGTCTGTTGATTCAGGCCGACGTCGAGGGACGTCATAACTGCAGCGAACTGCTGCAGGCGATTCGCGTCAGCGGTTGTGATGAACCAATCGTTCTGATTTCACCCGTTCCCGATGATCGACTGTCTCTGGCTGCCTGTGAATTCCAGGCGGAACTGCTGGTTTCCCCCGCCGGCTGGGACTCACCCGCATTATTGAGTTATGTGCAACGGGCATTGAGGGTGCAGGAACTGCAGGAAGACCATCATCGTCTGCAGGTCGAGAATCATCGTCGCCTGGTCCGCGAGCGGGATGAAGCCGAGCGGTTGCTGAATCAGCAGCGCTCGATGGTCGAACAGCTGCAGACACTGGTCTACCCGGGAGAACTGGAGCCGTCTGCTGGAGAAGCACCGGCTGAACAGAGTGTTCCCGAAGTGTCCATGTCGGATGCGCAGATTCCTGCTGACATTCCGGAATACTATCATGAGCTGCTGCGGACCTATGTCATCATGGGCTCCGGGAGTCTGAAAGACGAGATCATCCAGATCGCGGAACTGCTGGCGGCAGCCCGATTGACCTCGCGTCAGGTACTGGAGTTCCACCTGGAGTGTGTGGAGACGATTGTCCGGGGGCTGGGGAACCGAAGTTCACGGCATGTCATGTCGCGTGCGGACCTGCTGGCACTGGAGATGATGGTCCACCTGGGTGAGTGTTACCAGAAGAGATTGTCTGAGTAGTATAAGTTACGTGATTGTAACAGCTTATACCCTCCCAGGCATATTTGAGCTTCCCGGAGAAAAACTACTGTCAATCGTATCTCCGAGTACCTATAATAGTTGTCAATATGCTGCCCTCCACGTTCAGTTTATTTGATATATCGAACAGACGGTACGAGCCTGAAGAAAACCAGACAGGAATGACAGATCGCTGCGGCTGACAACGAGGCGCTCAAGGACGGTATTCAGCGATGCTCCTGTCTAATCCAGGTTTCTACCGGGGAACTTTGAGGATGAGTTCAAAACCAACACCCCATTCTGCTGCAAACACAAAATCGATGCCTACTCTGATTTCCAAGGAGATCAGAAAAGATGCCGGCAAATTCTGTCCGCATGCCGGCGTCGTCTCTCGCGGTTCAGGCAGTATGTTTCAGGAGCAGGGACGAACGTTGCTGCTCCAGCGTCTGCGGATGGCTTCCCTGCTGTTAGGCCTGGGGGCAACTGCATTCCTGATCCGCGGTTTCTGGCTGGGTGAGTATAAGAACCCCCACGACAGTCAGATGCTGCTGCTGGATGGCGTTCTGGCGGTGATTCTTTTCTCCGTCTCCGCCTTTCTGTGGTGGAAACCCTGTCTCTGTAAATACCGCCTGCGGATTTGTGAGGCGATTACCTTCGGTGCACCTGCCGGATTTTTCATCTGGTGGCACTTCAGTGAACTCTGCGCCTGTGATCCGGTGTTACTGGGCAAAGTCGCCTTTGAATTTCCCCTGCGAACCGCATTTCCCTGGGTGATCTTGATCTTCACTTACGGGATCTTCATACCGAACTCGCTGAAGGGCGTGATCTCGGTGGTGAGCCTGATGGTCATCAGCCCGATTGTGGGTGCGATCATGACCGGGATGCAGGTGCCCCAGGTGTCAGAAGTACTGTATAGCGGCGGTTTGTCGGAGATAATCATCCTGCTGATGATTGCCGGGAGTACAGCCGTCTATGGTTCGCATCGGGTTGACAGTTTGAGGCGCGAAGCCTTCGATTTGAAAAGCGTGGGGATGTACACGCTCCGCAAACAGATTGGCAGCGGCGGGATGGGCGAAGTCTATCTGGCCGAGCATCGGTTGCTGAAGCGTCCCTGTGCGATCAAGCTGATCCGGCGGGACAAGGTCGACGATGAAAATGTCCTGCTGCGGTTTGAAAGCGAAGTGCAGGCGACTGCTGGCCTGACGCACCCGAATACAATTGAGATTTATGATTACGGGCATACCGAAGAGGGGACATTCTATTATGCAATGGAATTCCTGCCCGGACTGAACCTGCAGGAAATCGTGGAGCGGTTTGGACCTCTGCCCCAGGAGCGGGTGGTGTATCTGCTCAGACAGGTCTGTTCTGCCCTGGCGGAAGCACACCAGAAGGGACTGATTCACCGCGATATCAAGCCGGGGAATATTTTCTCAGCCGAGCGTGGCGGTCTGTTCGATGTGGCCAAACTGCTCGACTTTGGCCTGGTTAAATATCATCGTACCGATGATGTCTCACTGGAATTGACCATGGAAGGGGCCGTGGTGGGATCTCCGCTGTATACGAGTCCTGAAGTGGTCACCGGAGATGGCAGTCCCGGACCGCGGTCGGACATTTACTCACTGGGGGCGAGCGCTTATTACCTGTTGACAGGGAAGCCGGTCTTTGAAGGGGATAACGCTTTGAAGGTGATGTTCGCCCATGCGAGCCAGGCTGTGAAACCGTTGCGGGATCTGAATCCGGAGGTCTCTCCTGAACTGGAAGAGATCATTATGAAATGCCTGGAGAAGAAGCCGGACGATCGCTACCAGAACTCAGCCGAACTGCTGGAAGCTCTGGAGCAGTTACAGGTCAATAGCTGGACCCAGGCCCAGGCATCCGCGTGGTGGTCTGAAGCCGAGCATATGGTACAACATGTCTCCGAAGATGACGAATTTGCGTCCGATTATCTGAAAGCGACGACGGTACTACCCGTTAATGTCTGATTGATATCAGGATCGACAGCGTTCTAACTGCGGGACTTATGTTGCCAGTTGAGTCGATCGCGGGTCAGAAATCCGTGCCGAAGGGCACAGTCGACGCAGTGCAGGTCATGGCCGTTAGTGACAACGATCTCGCCGTGCATCAGCAGGTGAAAATGATCCTCGCCCGGAAACTTGGAGAAGCAGTACTCCTTGGACGAGGATGTTTTCACGAATATCGTGATGTTTTCCGCATCATTGATGGGCACATAGAGCCGCGCATCCTGCTCGGGAGCGGGCTGGTTCGAATTCGGATCCATTTCATTCGCCATGGCTAGAGCTCCCGGTTTGTCGGCTGATTGAAATCAGACAGCCTCGCGAACTGTCTGGTCAATTCGCGAGGCTGTTGTGTCATCGATGGCTGATCAGTCCTGGACTTCCGGAACGGGAACGTCGAGTTCTTCAGCCAGTTTGGTCAGTGCTTCCCAGTTCCCTTTATCGAGGGAAATGCCCGTTTCATTACGGGTGGCAGCGGTTTTCTTTTCCGGATCGCCCGGCAGAAAGACTTCTGTGACGCCGTCCTTGAGAGGCACGCTGCGGACATACTTTTCGAGATTGGTAATCTCGTTCAACAGGTGATTCTGGCCTCCCAGGTGAGTCGGGTCGATCACGACCACAAACACACAGTTCCCCTTTGGTGGTGGAGGATCAGGGAAGGCACACTGTCCACCCGAGAGGGCACCACAGAGCATTTCGACCATGAAAGACAGACCGAAACCTTTGTAGGCCTGATCGCCGCCCATGGGAAGGATTGTCCCTGGAGGATCGCCATAGAGCATGTTGGGGTCGGTAGTGGGATTGCCATCCGGATCCAGAATCAGGCCGGGAGGAACCTGTTCGCCGGCAATTTTCTTGATGCGGACTTTACCTTCTGCGGTGGCAGAAGTGCCGAAGTCGAGTACGAAGGGACCCCTTTCTCCGCCGGGCATGCCGATACAGATCGGATTGGTTCCCAGACGGGGACGTTTGCCTCCCACAGGTGCCACGCGAGGGGCGGAGCCGTGTGTGTTGGCACAGATGATGGATGCCATGCCTTTGGCGGCAGCCATTTCCGCGTATTCTCCCAGTCGGCCGATGTGCGAAGCGTGTTTCAGGGTTCCGACAGAGACACCCAGGTTGCCCGCTTTTTCGATCAGGCGATTCATCAGATCGTGCATCACGGTCTGACCAAATCCCCAGCCGCCGTCGCCGTTGATTGCAGCCGGTGTTTCGTTCAGGATCTTCAGAGTTTCACCGGCTTTGAGAATGCCTTCTTTGACACGCCCCATGTAGAAAGGAAGACGCATCACGCCGTGGGAATCGTGCCCCAGCAGGTTGGCGTCGACCAGGCTTTTGGAAACGATGCGCGCTTCTTCTTCAGTGGCGCCGCCTTTAAGCATGAGCGTTTCGGTAAATTTTTGCAGCGACTCGGCAGAGATAACAGGCACTTCTGATGACCCTCTATGTTAATGGATGTTTGAATGAGCAAATTTACATGCCATAACTGATGTAAAGCTGACGTTGGCCTTCATCATACAAACAAATCCAGATCCGGTAAATTTAGAGAATCGTCCGATTTTTCCTGTTGAGCAGAAAAATCAGTACGCAACCCGGCAACCACGTTGTGCAGGGCACTTCAATGTAGCAGGAGTGTTCCGGTTAGATAAAAGCGGCATGGTATTCCATGCCTCTGAGGGGGCTGGAAACGACTTAAGTGAATTGTCAGCGGGGGCATTCATCAGTCGGAATTCTAAAAATGCGGATCGCGCAGGGAAAAAGTCTGTCCCGTTAACGAATAGTGGAACTCCATAATCTTCTCAAATTTTAACAAAGACAACGGCACACAAACTCTTGTGACAGATGCCTCTGCGGTTGGACGATACTCGTGAGGTCAACCTGTCGATTCGAGAATGGTCCCCTTTGACAGTCAGGGGCGAGACCTGAAAAAACAGGTGAACGAGAATCTTTGCAAGAGGTAGCGTGCATGAGCATCAGTGTCGATAATATCCAGTCACTAAACGATCTACGTCAGTACATCCACAAAACACTGTGTGAAAAAGAGAACCTGCTCGAAGAGCAGTTCACGATGTCTGAAATGGCTTTACAACGCCGGGGTCGGGGATGTGGACTTCAGTTTTCGATTAACGGTCCCCGTTCGGTTCGCCTGGGAGCCATCTGGGCTTCTGACTCCAACATGATCTATTTCTACGACGCTCGTGGCGAACGCTACGCGAAAGTGAATCTGCCGAATCGCATCTTCGCCGACGAAGAAGCCGCTTAGCCCCTCTCAGAGCCTCAGCACTGCCAGTTCACTCTGTCGCTGAAATCGAGGTCGACTCGGCTTTCAGTTCCTTGAGTCGCTGTTGTGCCGGCAGGCTGCCATATTTGGCGGCGGCGGTGTAGTGCAGGATTGCGATGTTCGACGTGGCATGTTTCTGTTCGGCCTGCTTCCCCAGTTCAAAAAACCGTTGTGCTTTGGCCTGCGTTCTGGCTTGTGACGCAGCCTGCTTTTCTCGCGTGATTGAGGAGCCGGGCTGATTGTGCGTCACAGGGGCATGTAGTTGATCGCGCCAGTGATCACTGGGATGGGCGGCTGCTTCACGAATACTACGCGGAGCGGAGTTGAGCAGGTAACGGTCCATGGCTTCGAAGTCGTGAATATAGACGCTGACGCTGCTGGTCGTGCTCTGGAATTCCTGACCATAAATCGAGCCACGACGGAAAGGGCCAACCTGGCGAGAATGGATCCGTCCGGAACTGACGCCTCCCAACAGAGCGGTACCTCGATCCGGCACGGTGACTGTTGTTCCCACCGAGAATTGTTGTACGATGGGTTGTTGAATTCGCAGGACCTGAGCGTGAGCGGGAAGACTCATCAGAGCCAGCATTCCGCAGCACACCAACAGGCAGGTCAGTTTACGATTCATCAGTACGTCCTCCCGAGTCACGCGATTGGCTTTGTTCTATCGTATGATTTCAGGCCGAAGAGGACAACTGTTTTTTCAACCAGCGTCGCCTGCCCGCGTGCTTTCTTAAGCTCGAATGGGGGTAAGTGGTATCGCTGATATTGCTTAGCGCGTAAAGGGGAATGTAATGCTGCGAGCACTGTTACAGAGAAACCGGGGACTGATTCCATGTGGTCTGCTGGTTTTCCTGATCTTCGGATTCTCACATACGGGGATGGCAGCAGAGGGGAAACAGCCGAATGTGATTCTGTTGCTGACGGATGACCAGGGCTATGGAGATGTTGGCTTTCATGGCAACGCGCAGATTCGAACTCCGCACATGGACGAACTGGCCCGGCAGGGAATGGAGCTGACGCGTTTCTACTGCAGTCCGGTTTGTGCGCCGACCCGGGCCAGTCTGATGACCGGACGTTATTACTATCGATCGGGAGTCGTACATACCTCTCGCGGCGGTGCGAAGATGTACGGAGAGGAGACCACGCTGGCCGAGCTGCTGCAGGGAGCAGGCTACGCGACGGGAATCTTCGGTAAATGGCATCTGGGGGACAATTATCCGATGCGGCCCCAGGATCAGGGATTTGCGGAGTCACTGGTACATCGGAGTGGCGGCATTGGTCAGGCTCCCGATAAACCCAACAGTTATTTTGATCCCTGGTTGTGGAAGAATGGTCAGCGAGAGCAGGGCAAGGGCTATTGCACAGATCTGTTTTTTGACGCTGCCCTGGAGTTCATGGATCGACAGGCGAAAGCGGAGAAACCATTCTTTGTCTATCTACCGACCAACGCCCCGCACACGCCTCTGGAAATAGCGGACTCCTATTGGAAGCCTTATCAAGAGCAGGGACTGGATGAAACGACGGCCCGCGTGTATGGGATGGTGGAAAACCTGGATGAAAACCTGGGACGTCTGATGGCGCATCTGGATCAGACCAAACTGAAAGAGAACACGATCCTGATCTTTCTGGGCGACAATGGCCCTCAGCAGAAACGTTATACCGCGGGGTTGAGAGGGCGGAAATCGTGGGTTTATGAAGGGGGGATCCGCGTGCCGTTTGTGGCGACCTGGCCCGGACACATTCCTGCGGGGACACAGAGTGCTCAGATCGCGGCACACATCGACCTTCTGCCCACGTTGCTCGACATGACGGGGACCCCAAAATCGAAGTCATTAAAACTGGATGGCATCGATCTGACTGGCCTGCTGACGGGGAAGGTCAAGACACTGCCCGAACGGAAACTGTTCTTCCAGGTGCATCGTGGATTGACCCCGCAGCGTTATCAAAACTGCGCCGTGGTGACACAACGATACAAACTGGTAGGGTATCCCGGCACCTTCGGAGAAGAAAACCTGATGCGCGATGCCGAGCCGGTACTGGAGCTGTACGATCTGACCAGCGATCCGGGGGAGATGAAGAATCTGTTCTCTACACAGCCCGACATCGCCGCTGGTTTACGCAAGGACTATGAACGCTGGTTTGCGGATGTGAAACAGTCTCGTAATTTTCAGCCGGGTCTGATTGTGATCAACAGCGGCAAAGAGAACCCGACCACCTTGTGTCGGTACCAGGATGGAACTTTCACGCAAGGAACTTCAGAGGGCTGGATGGTTCAGGTAGAGACTCCCGGACGCTATGAGGTGGAAATTCAGCGGGGCGCTGATACCAAACCGGGCAAGTTGACTGTCAACTGGCAGGGGAAGCAGTCCCATGAATTTCTGTCGGCAGATCAGGCCTCGGCCCGTTTCGAACTGCAGTCGGGGACCGGCATGCTGGATATCTGGTTTCAGGAAGAGGGAGCCGATCGTGTCTATCCCGGCGACAACAGTACGCGGGGAGATGTGATTCTCAAACGGCTGGATTGAGCGAGAGGACTTTAGCGAACGTCAGGCGCATAAAAAACGGTCGAGAATAATACTCGACCGTTTGAGATGGTTCGTTGATTCGCCCCGTTTTTAGTAGAGCCAGTCGAGACCGACACTCCAGGTGCCGACACTCCATGATTCACGCTCGACATCGATCGAGGGGAACAGGCCGCGGGTCGGCATACCCTGCCAGCGGATGCTGTCGTAAGGACGGGCGATTTCGCCGGCAACGATGTAGGTATAACCCACTTTCAGTTTCGCTTCTTCCAGCATTTTCATACGTTTGAGGACAGGCACCTTGTCGAAGATTGCCATTTCCATGAAGATCGACTGTTCGAACATGGGTGATACGTGAGTGTGACTCTGTGAATCGCTGAAGGCGTTCGGGTTAGGATCTGCCGGGGTGGGGTCGATCAGAGCCTTGGGACGATCGATGTCATCCGGGTCGGCACGAATGCCCATTCCCACGTTGTCACCATTCAGTTTAATTTTTTCCTGGTTGGCCATGATACCGACTTTGGTCTGACCCCAGATCTTGAACTTGTCGCCACCGATGTCGAACTGGAAACCGACTTCAGGACCAGCCAGATGGGTATCAACGGTGTTGTTGACCCAGGTGGTGTAGGGCTGAACGGGCTGACCAGTTACCGGGTCAACAGGAGCGACGAAGAAGGCGGTTGAGGTCCCCGTGGTTCCCCCACCAGTACTGTCATCTTCAACAACCCCTGCGTTGTCGATGATGCCATCCTGGTTTTCGTCGGTTCCGGTGGGAAGCGAGAAGAGTTTCAGGTCAGGGCGGATACCGGCGATGTTGGTGGCATCACTGTAGAGCAGGCCGCTGTCGCGACCGACAAAGCTGAAGCCTTCGCGTACCTGCATGTAGCGGGCACCGGCCAGACCGCGAATCTTAAGGGCTTTCTTGTCCACAATCGGAGTCGACAACCAGGTAGCGTTGGTACCCCAGGCCTGGCTGACCGCTTTGACACGGAAATCCAGGTCGTAAGGTACGGTGACACCGTCAACAGTACCATCATCCAGTGGCAGGCCACCCAGGTTCATCAGTTCGTTCTGCAGCACTTCGTTCACCTGAGCAGTCGTCACACCAGGGATCGAAGAGACCACACCGGTACCTGCCGGATCGATAAAGTTTGGCGGAGAGAGCAGGATGTCCATGATGGCCTGATTCGCCGGATTTGGTTTGTGAGTCGATTGTTCAATCGCGGACCAGTCTGAATCAGCCCGGGAAATCCACCAGCCGGTGAATTCAAATCCACTTTCATCATCGTTGTACCAGCCCCAGCGGAGACGGAAACCGGGAGCATTCAGTTTTGGTACACTATTGAAGTACTTCTGATCGAAGTAAGGCAGTCCGGTGTTTTCACTGAACTGATCATAGTAATCTTCGTCGGTGGCGTCGATGAGTTCATCTTCTACCATGCCCAGGTAGGACTGAGTACCGACATTACCGATCAGGGCTCCACCCGGGTTCTGATAACGGGCGAACAGAGCTTCCATACTCAGGAAGTGCCGCTTACCGTTATTCCGAGCCTGGTAAGACCAGAGACCGTTACTATCAACCCGGTGCTGCTGGAACTGGTGCTCGAACGGCGAGATCCGAGGGAACGCACTCAATGGCGACTCGGGTCCGGCATTCATGGGGACTCCCGGTGGAGTCGGATAACCATTGCTGCCTGCCGCAGCCTGGAAGAATCCAGGTTGAACTGGTGCAGGCATGGCCTGAGCGTTCTGAGGATATCCCGGGAAGCTGGCAGGGTTATATGATACAGGCTGTATCATATGCGACTGCATTTCAGCTGGAGGAAATCCCTGCGCGTGTACTGTGGAGTATGCGTGTGAGATCAGAACGATGCTCAAAACCGGTGCTAGCCAATGAAGAAGCCGCATCTATACGTCCTTACAAACAAACAGCGGAAACCTGATAACAATCCGCGCGTCTAAAACGGAAATGCGCGGAGTCTGTTGCTGGTTATATCGGACAGGGCTTCTGGTAAACTGTAGCGATTATTCGGGAGATACCGAATTTTCCTGTTTCAAGAGTTCTAGCGGTTGTATCGAGGGGACTCTTGTGTGTTGGAATGTATAGTTGTGATGGGTGTTCGAAAGTTGGCCTGACTGTGTTACAGGTTGATCCGACAGAGAGAGAAAGGGAGGGAACTGGTTATTTCATAAGACGTTAAGATGCATGCTGGGCCAACAGACCCGCTCAGAACGGTCCTGGAAGAGATCAGGAACGAACGGGAGCGGGAATTCTGCTGAAATCCGGGAAATCAGAGCACCGGACCGATGCTCCAGGGGCAAAATTCTTCATCGCCGATGCCCTGGGCCTCACTTTTTGTCTTTTTTCCACTTGCGACTTCGATGATTAACTCGAAGATTTCGCGGCCCACTTCTTCCACTGAGGTGCCGTTCAGAATGCGACCTGCGTCGAGGTCCATGTCATCCTGCATGCGTTCGAACATGGGGGTATTGGTGGAGATTTTGATGCTGGGGACCGGCTTACAGCCAAAACAGCTGCCCCGGCCTGTGGTAAAGCAGACCACATTCGCACCTCCGGCCACCATGCCAGTGACGGAAGCAGGGTCGTAGCCGGGGGTATCCATAATGACGAAGCCCTTTTCGGTGACCGGTTCTGCAAAGCGGTAAACGGCACGCAGAGCGGTGCTGCCCCCCTTGGCGATGGCTCCCAGGGATTTCTCATAAATCGTGGTCAGACCACCTCTTTTATTACCCGGTGAGGGGTTGTTATCGATCACAACTCCGAATTTGCCCGTGTATTCTTCCCACCATTTAATCCGGTCGATCAGTTTCTGACCGACTTCCGGCGTGATGGCACGCCGTGTCAGAAGGTGTTCGCCGCCATAGATTTCGGAGGTTTCTCCCAGGATGGAGGTCGCGCCGTGAGCGACGAGCAGGTCACTGGCGATTCCCAGGGCCGGGTTCGCAGTCACGCCGCTGTTCCCGTCACTGCCGCCGCATTCGGTGCCCAGAATGAGCTCGGAAACCGGGATCGGCTCTCGGGTGACGTTATTGACCTTCGGTAAATAGTCTTTGAGCACGTCTGAAACGTAGTCGACTGTCTTTCTAATCCCCCCGATATCCTGGATGTTGAGGACCAGCGGCTCCATGGGATCGGGCTCTTTCAGGTTCTGCAACTGGACCAGTCCTTCGTTGTCGGAGAGGAAGGAACCTTGCCCCGTCTCACAACCCAGCCCCAGAATAACATAAGCGCCGATGTTGGGATGCTTCGCAAATCCCCCTAGAGTCCGCATCAACTGATGGTGGTCTTCTCCATCATACTGCATCGCACACCCCCCTTTATGGACCAGGGGAATGATACCATCAATATTGGGATAGTCCGCCAGTGATGTCTGGGCCAGTTCCCGGGCGATGTACTTGGATGCGGTCGCCGAACAGTTGACGGTACTGATGATCGCCAGGTAGTTACGGGTGGCTGCTTTGCCGTTCGGACGGCGGTAGCCCATGAAGGTCCGTCCCTCAACAGGTGCGGGTGGTGCAGGGACGTCGCTGGAGAACGCGTAATCGAGGCTGAGTTCGCCTGCTGCCAGATTGTGGCTGTGAATCCAGTCGCCTGGTTCGATGTCGCAGGTCGCGAAACCGATGACCTGACCGAACTTACGGATCCGTTCCCCTTTCGTGATGGGCTGAATGGCGACCTTGTGTCCCAGATCAATGCTTTCCCGGGCGGTCACGTTCTCGGTGTCGGTGATCGCACATTCCTGGTTTTCTGCCACAGAATTACGGGCGATGGCGATGTTATCTTCCGGGTGCAGTTTCAGTAACGGCGAAGAGGCGACTGTGGACATGAAAGGCTGACATTCTCTATTGATAAGGTTGGAAAAACCAACGCAGGCAGGAGTGGCGGTCTCACCAGCCGGTTGATGGACGACCTTGAGGTCACATTTCTTCAACTATCCCGTTTCGGGCGTGCAGATTCAAGTGATCTGCTGTTTTCCTGTGTGATCATCGTGAATGACAGCAGACGGACGGATAGCACTTATTTCTTACGGTAGAAGTCCGGCCCCTTACTTCTGTAGCCGGGGGGAGGCAGATCGTCCCAGGGAACGACGCCGACACGTTCGGCCCAGGCATCCCATTCGCGGGACATGGTTTCCACCCGCTGCGGTTCGCTTTTCACCAGATTATGCAGTTCGCTGCGGTCCTGGCTCAGGTCGTAGAGTTCCCACTTGTGACCGTTTTCTTTCACCAGCTTCCAGTCCCCCTGGCGAATGGCTTTGTTGCCTTCGTGTTCCCAGTAAAGCATGCGGGACTTTGTTGTTTCCGGATGCTGAAAAGTGGGGAGCAGGCTGTTGCCTTCGTAAGGGAAAACGGCCTGATCATTTTTGGTGGCGGGATATTTCGCACCGGAGATCTCAACGCAGGTTGCCATTACATCAATAATGTGTCCTACCTGATTGGTCCAGCCTCCGGTCTGCTGAATCTTGTCGGGCCAGCGGACGATGAGGGGCGTGGAGATGCCGCCTTCGTGCACCCACATTTTGTGGAAGCGGAAGGGGGTGTTACTGCTGTTGGCCCAGCCGACCTCAGCACAGCGGAACGACTCCCGGGTGCCGGTGATCGCGCCGGGCTGGTGTCCGCGGTCGATGTACTCGGCACTGGCGCCATTGTCGGAGAGAAACAGCACGAGGGTATTGTCTTTCTGACCCATCTGGTCAATTTGCTTCAGGACCTGGCCGATGCCTCGATCCATGCTGGTCACCATGGCTGCATAGACGGCCATTCGCAGATCCCATTCCTCGCGCTCTTTTTCCGAGAGACTGTCCCAGGCCTGGGCATCGGGATCGCGTGGGGAGAGCGGGCAGTTGATCAGCCCGAGTTGCTGCATGCTCTGGTGTCGTTGTTTGCGAAGCGCATCCCAGCCGCCCTGATACTGTCCTTGATAGCGGGCGATGTCTTCCGGAAGTGCGTGCAGCGGGAAGTGAGGGGCCGTATAAGCGAGATACATGAAGAAGGGTTCTGCTTGATGCTGCTGCGCGTGATCTTTCAGATAGTCAACCGCGCGGTCGCTGAAGGCATCAGTAATGTAGTAACCCGTTTTGGGTGGTTTGATCAGCTGATTGTCTCCATAGAGCGGACGGGGGGCGAAATAATTGCCCCCACCGCCGGTACCATAGGCGCGGTCAAAGCCTCTGCCCAGGGGCCAGTTTTCATTGGCTTCACGCATGCGATAGGTCAGGTGCCACTTGCCGACATGATAACAGCGATAGTCGGCTGCGGAGAGGACCTCGGCGATGCTGACGCAATTTTTGCCCAGTTCTCCCTGGTAGCCGGGAAGGTTATCGTTGCGGTTCATCCAGCCCATGCCAGCCTGGTGGGGATAGAGGCCGGTCATCAGCGAGGCCCGGGTGGGACAGCAGCGTCCCGCGTTATAAAAACGTTTGAATCGCAGTCCCTCGTTGGCCATCTGGTCCAGGTTGGGTGTTTTGATTTCCGAACCGTAGCAACCGAGATCCGAGAAGCCAAGGTCGTCGGCCATGATCAGGACAATATTCGGGCGTGTTGCATAACTCACGCGTTCGGAAGACAGAATCAGGCAGCAGAGAGTCAACCACAGTGCCGTGAATTTGAAGCTGCATCTGATCGCGGAAAGGGGGGAGAATTGGAGCATGGTCATTCAGTTGTCCTGCGCTGGATCGCTCGCGGTTATCAACGGCGGTGAATAATATGGTCAAACTTAATTGTGGATTGCATGTGAGGGGGCGTCAACTCTGACTTACGAGAGTTTCATATGGGAGCCATAATCCAGGGTTTTCAGTACGTTCAGGATGAAGAAGATTCTTCATGGCCCTGATTCACAATCTGATGGTACTTCTGCCGGATCTCGTTGATGTCGACCGTGGGGGCCGGGAACTTCATGTCCAGTGCTGACAGGGTTTCGGATACGATGCGGGAGATCGCCAGGTTGCGGAACCATTTGTGATTGGAGGGAATGATGAACCAGGGAGCGTGGAGTGTGCTGCACTGGCTGAGGGCGGCTTCGAAGGCGGTCGTGTATTCGTCCCACAGGGGACGCTCTGAATAATCGCTGTCGCTGATTTTCCAGTGGCGGGCGGGATCGTCAATTCGCTGTTTGAAACGGGCCAGTTGTTCGTCCGCATCGATGTGCAGATAGAACTTGAGGATGTGCGTCCCGCTGTCCGCCAGCTGTTGTTCGAAGTGGTTGATGTGCGCGTAACGTTGAGACCAGACATCCTGAGGGACCAGGTTGTGTACGCGGACGACCAGCACATCTTCGTAATGCGAGCGGTTGAAGATCGCCACTTCACCTTTCGCGGGGGTGGCCCGATGGTAACGCCAGAGGAAATCGTGGGCGGCTTCCTCCCTGGTGGGAACTTTGAAAGCGGCGACCTTACAGCCCTGCGGGTTCATGGCCCCCAGCACGTGCTTGATGGTGCCATCCTTGCCTGCTGCATCGCGGCCCTGCAGACAGATCAACAGCGACCGTTTGTTTTCGGCGTACATCAGATATTGCAGGTCGGCGAGTTGCTGGCGATAGGTTTCGATTTCGGGCAAGGCGTGCTGATGCGATTCGTGATGGTCTTTAAAGCTGGCATCGATTTTCGAGAGATCGACGTGGCTGCCCGGTTCGACACGAAATCTGCTGATGTAATCCATGACGTGCTTTCCTTATTAGACAGACGGCTGCTGCGGTGAGAGTCAAAAACTTATTTACGACCTGCGCTGCGACTGTGTAAAAAACGTTTATACCAGGGCGGACGACCATTCTCGTGGTTTGAGATTTTGCGATAAATGACCTGCTTGACCAGATCGAGGAGGACCATCCAGGCCAGCATGTAGAGCCAGACCAGACCGATCAGCTTCCAGTGGATGGGAGTGACGAACCAGCCAAAACCGCACATCAGTACGGCCAGGATCTGTGTGCCAACAATGGCCGAGAACAGGGGGAGGGCCGGCCAGGGGGGCATGAAAAATGCGCCCCGCGAACGCATGACGAACAGCAGCAGGTGTCCTCCGGCGACAAGTTGCAGGAATATGATGGTCTGCAGTTGATCGTGATTGAGGCTGATGCGAGACATCCAGTCCGGGTTCGTGATCCATTCCTCGCCGATCAGCAGCAGGCCGAACGTCTGCACGATTGAGAGCAGGCCCATGAAACTGGAGATTAACAGCAGACGTCGCATGTTCCAGCGAACCGGTTTCGGGGGCAGCAGCGTATTGTCGTAAGCGATGGTCATGATCGGGACGTCGTCCAGGAGTGCCAGGAAGACGATCATGACTGGCGTTAAGGGGGAGAAGCCGAAAATGATGGTCGAGAGTACGACGACAAACATGATGTCGAGCGTCATGGTGACCCGGAACAGGACATAGTTGATGATGCGTTCGAAGATCTTGCGGGCTTCGTCGATGGCATCGACGATTGTGGAGAGACCGGGTTCGGTCAGAATCAGGTCCGCAGCGGCGCGGGCGGCATCGGTGGCGCCACTGACGGCCACACCACAGTCCGCCTGTTTGAGGGCGGGGGCATCGTTGACGCCATCGCCGGTCATCGCGACGACATGCCCGCGGTCCTGGAGGGCTTTCACAATGCCGTACTTGTGTTCGGGGAAGACCCGCCCGAAACCGTCGGCCCTTTCGACGCAGGCGGTGATCGACTCGGGGAGGTGGCTCATGTCCATTTCTTTTGTGAACAGGTCGGACGCGGGCTGCAGGTGAGTGCCCATGCCGAGCTGACGACAGATTTCACTGCCGATGGCCACGTCGTCACCGGTGATCATCTTCACGCCCAGTCCATGTTCCTGGGCACGGCGGATGGTCTCCCGGGAATCGTCACGAGGGGGATCGAGCAGAGAGAGGATGCCGAGAAACGTCCAGCTTTGTCCATCGTCCGACGACTGGGCAACTCCCAGGGCCCGCATGCCACGGGAGGCGAGGTCGAGCACAGACTGTTCGCCGCGGTGCTGGGTTTCCGGATCGAGGTGACATAATTCAATGATGACCTGCGGGGCGCCTTTGGTGAATTTCCAGGAAGTTCCCTGGGAGTCGGTCAGAGTGGCTTCCGTACGTTTGCTGACCGGATCAAAAGGGACGAACTTCTGCAGCTGATACTGATCGAGGATGTCCGGTTGTTGCAGACCGGCGATGACCGCCAGATCGATGGGATCGTCGTCGTCCCGTTTGGAAGCCAGGGCTCCGCCGCGGATGACTTCCTGGGGATCGGTGGAGGCGAACAGAATCGGCTCTCCCAGGCTCAGCTGGTTTTTGGTCAGGGTGCCTGTCTTGTCGGAGCAGAGGATGTCGACGCCCGCTAGTTCTTCGATCGCTTCCAGTCGAGAGACGATCGCTTTTTTCCGGGAGAGTGCCAGGGCGCCCAGGGCATTGGTCACGGTAATAACGGTGGGCATGGCGACCGGGATGGAGGCAATGAGCAGGACCAGCACCATCCGCAGAATGTTGACCAGTTCTTCCAGGTGCCAGTCATCCCGGAGTACAACCTGCCGATAAAATTCGACACCCATCAGTACAAAGGCGAGGGACATGGAGAGGAAAATCAGGAAGTCGCCGATCTGGCCTACTGCTTTCTGGGAGTGAGAGGCTTCTGCGCCTGCCGCTGCGACGAGGCTGGCGGTGCGGCCGAAGAAGGTCTTGTTCCCGGTACCGAAGACGACGGCCGTCATTTCTCCCTTCCTGGCGATGCTGCCCGAATAGCCGCTGTCGCCGACTTTCTTGCTGACAGGCAGTGATTCTCCGGTCAGCGCTGCCTGGTCAATGCTGATGTAGTCACCTGCAATGAAGCGGACGTCGGCGGCGAGGACTTCGCCGAGTTTAATGCGGATAATGTCGCCGGGAACGACCTCGGCGGCGTCGATGGATGCGAATTGGCCGTCGCGGAGAACTCGGGCCCGCGGAGCCATGCCTGCCTTGAGGGCGGCCAGCGCGTTGCTGGCTTTGCGTTCCTGCCAGAACCCGGAGCCGGCATTATAGATCAGCAGGCCCATGATGATGCCGAAGTCGGGCCAGTGGCCAATGAGTGCCGAGAGCAGGGCGGCGGCTTCGATCATCCAGGGGATCGGTCCCCAGAAATAACGCAGAAATTTCTGCAGATCGCTGAGCTGGTGATCTTCCAGTTCGTTGCGGCCGTACTGTGTCAGGCGTGATGCCGCCTCGGTAGAGGTCAGTCCCTGGGGGGATGTCTGGAGTTGCTGAAAGACGGCGTCCAGTTCTTCCCGTTCCAGGTCTGGTGTGTTGTCTGAACGATTGCGGGAGGCGGGCTGGGTAGTACTCATCTCGGGTGCTCTCCGAAACATCAATGGGGAAGATGGTCCGATACGTTCGCTGTCTGATTTCAGTATAGCATTCCGAAATTCGACAGACACGTCTGCGGGCTGTTTTTGTCTATCCGAATCTGAGGTGTCCCAGTATGATGCTTCCGTCAACTTGAGGTTGAATCAGAGTGAAAGTCAGAGAGGTAAGATAGATGGTATTCGAGGCACAACCCACACTGACCGGCAGGCTGCTGGAACTGCGTCCGCTGCAGGAGGATGATTATGAGGCTTTGTTTGCGGTTGCCTCTGATCCGTTGATCTGGGAACAGCATCCGGCGTCTGACCGTTATCAGCCGGAAGTGTTTCAGAAATTCTTCCGGGACGCGATGGAATCAGGCGGGGCGTTGCTGGCGATCGATCAGGCGACCGGTGCCGTGATCGGTTCTTCACGCTACCACGGGTATAACGAGAGTGCCTCCGAAGTGGAGATCGGCTGGACTTTTCTGGCACGTTCGCACTGGGGCGGACCGTTTAACGGCGAAATGAAGCAGCTGATGCTGCAGCACTCGTTTCAGTTTGTCGATTCGGTGATCTTTCTGATCGGTCCGGAAAACATTCGTTCGCAGCGGGCGGTGGAAAAGATCGGCGGTGTGCGCGACGGCAGCCGAACCGATGCCTCGGGGATGGAGAGCTGGCTGTATCGGATTCGTGCGGTTGATTACTGAGGGCAAAAAAGTTACTGAATGTTTGATCTGGTTCTGATAAAATCAGATCCATACAGTTAAGTGATTCGCCGTCAAATATTCGGAGCATTAACATGGCTGAACAGCGATTTCTTGTCTCTTACGAGGGGGATTGCGTGCGAGTGGTGGTGCCGACGCCTCCACTGATTAAGAGGATGCAGCAGATGCCTTTTAAATCGCTCAATTTAATGGAGTTGTATCTGGAACGTCTGTTGTTGCAACAGGAGACGCCGCTGCGGGCGCTGTTTGAAATTGATGCCGACCGGTTTCGCATGATTTTGGTTGCCACCGAACTGGGAGAGCGAATCGAAACTGACTGGCCGCGAAAGAAGATTGTGGCACTGCGTAATAACCGCTATGGTCACGGGCTCTGGATACGCGTGCAGGGGACAATTATGGAGTCGTATCTGGAAGATATGGATGACGATCTGATCGAAGCCCTGAGTACTGAACTGTGGAAGATAATCAAGAACTTTGATGAACAATCAACGGGCGTGAATTCTACAGGAATCGAAGACAATTCCTGTTGTTGAAGCAGCCTGTTTGAATTTTTAGATAAAAAGGCCAGAAATGTTGGAATGGAAAGATCAGTCAAGCCGCCAATCGAACAGCTATGAAGGTGTTCTGCCGGAGGATCATAAATCTGGTATCGAAGAAATATTAATGGCGTTGTTTGAGTTTCTGAATGAAAACATCATTGGCAAGGGAAATGCGGTCGATTTTGATCAGCTGCTGTTTCAGGTAAGTCCCGATACCGGCTGGGTGATTGCGTCTGCCGTGATTGCGGAGCAGTATGAGCGGGGCTATATCGACGCCTGTCACGTGCGGATTCAGGAGATTCAGGACCGGTATTATGTTTTCGCTGATGACGAGGAGCTGGAAGCTAACGATGAGGAATTCAGCAGATGCGTCAAATCCATCGAGCGGGAAATCGGGCAGACGTTTCACCAGATTCTGTCAACGCATCTACATGAGCTGAGAAAGCGGTGTTCGGAACGCGGCTTTGATTACATTCAGCTGGAAAGCGGAATGGAAATGGGCGTCTTGTACGAGGAACATTATGATCCCGCCGGGGCAGAGCCAGCTTAGTTCGTCGGCTTCGCTGATTCTGTCTCAGTCTGTTCGGGAGACTGCTCGACGGCCGTTAAGAGCGATTTCAGTTCGGGCTGCAGGTGCTGCATTTCTGGATCTTCGATTAATGTCCGCAGGCGTTGCAGGGCTTCGGTGCGGCTGGCTTCTGGCAGAGCGGGCAGGATTACCGGGTAGGTGTTCTGCATGTAGCCGAGGAGCCTTTTGAGTTCCGAGGTGCGATAGAGGTGTGATTCGGTCGGGACTTTCAGATTGGCGATCACCACCGTTGCCAGATTTTTTCGCACGTTGTCCAGACTTTCCATGCGCGTGGGGTAGGTGGGATCATTCTTATCCAGTGTGGGCAGAAATTCGTTGAGCAGGCTCACGATGGTGGCGGATAAACGCAGGGTAGATCCGATCATTTCGATCAGTTCGCTGTCGGCGACTTTCTGGTCTGCAAATGCGGTGGCATAGAGAACCAGGATCTGATTACTGGACTGCATCAGCAGGATGGCTTCATGCACGCGGACCTCAATGGGGGATTGTTCGTTCTGATACAGCTCCAGATTCTCGGCTGAGGTGATCCGCTCGAAGAGCTTGCCGGACTGAGGGCTCTGGTAACGCGGGAGCAGCGCGGCGTCCTCTCTGGTCAGTTTGCCCAGGGCTTCGGCTGCCTGCTGCATGTCACTGCCGGTCCAGTTACGGTCATGGGCGGGGACTCCGGCTTCCAGGTACTCAGCTAACGGCAATGAATGATCGTCGGGAACCTGATTGTCACTGGCCGGGGCGACGGGCAGCGGGGGATCAGTGGCTACGGAATCAGCAGAGTCTGAACAGCCAGTCATGCCGATCAGGGAGAGTAGCAAAATCAAAAGAGAGCAGCGGGAGATTGAAGATCGCAAGGTTTACCTCGGGCATCAGGTTGACCAGTTGATAGTTGATGTGGGGACATTGTTTCAGGTGCCGGCGATTGAATCAATGCCGTTTGCCGACCTGCCATTTTCCGGCTTTTTTTCCAAAACAGGATATTTCACCGCCCGGTTTCGCGAAGCGTTACGCCTGAAAGGATGTGGACGCGGTCTGCGAACTGAGAATTCGGTTTCCATGGGCGAGACGTTTGTGCATAATGATTGATTCGGCCCGGGCAGTTTCTGGTTCCGGGGCCTGGGAGAATCTCTCCATTTCAAAGCAGAGGAAGAAACGAGACACAGGTTAAGCGACCGGTAAATACAGGCAGTAGTTGCTGTCTGATACTGAGGGCCATTCACTGCGAGGCGACCATGTCTGAAGAGTACGAGCTGATAGAAGGCGATCTGGATCAGATTATTGCCAGTCTGATGCGGAAGATCGACCAGGGGGAGAAAATTGATGCTCAACAGCTGGTGATGGATCACCCGCATCTCCAGGTCGAGCTCGAAGCTTATCTGGCTGACGTGGCACTGATCGAAAAACTCGCCGGCCCTACCGCATCGGAGCAGTGTTATGCTTCCGAGTGGAGTGTGAAGGCAGAGCAGACGGCCCATTATAGGCAGAGCGGTCATTCTGAGTCTGATACAGAGAGCCAGCCGTTGCAGGGGCGTTTCGGTCGCTACCAGATTGAAAAGGTGTTGGGGCAGGGGGCGATGGGAACCGTGTACCTGGCGGAGGATCTGGAACTGGAACGGCAGGTGGCATTGAAAGTGCCCAGGCTGGATGATTCCGAGTCAGCCGAGATGGTGCTGGAGCGTTTCTATCGTGAGGCTCGTTCCGCGGCCACGCTGCGCCATCGAGGGATCTGTCCTGTCTATGATGTCGGGAGCGAGGAGGGAGTGAGTTACATTTCCATGGCTTTTATTCCCGGGATGCCGTTAGCGACTTGTATCGCCCAGGGGAAAATCAGTTCGCAGCGTAAGATCGGGATCGTGATGCGCAAACTGGCCCTGGCGCTCGAAGCGGCGCATCAGCAGGGAGTGATCCACCGCGATCTCAAGCCGGCGAATATCATGCTGGATGAAGATAACGAGCCCGTGATTATGGACTTCGGACTGGCGCGTCAGCTGGGAAAGCAGGAAGCGGAACGTCTGACAGTCACCGGCATGGTGATGGGGTCGCCGGCGTATATGTCTCCCGAACAGGTCACCGGTGACCTTGATGCGGTGGGGCCACAGAGTGATATCTACAACCTGGGCGTCATCTTGTACGAACTGCTCACAGGCCGGCTTCCGTTCCAGGGACCGGCCGTGGTTCTGATCGGTCAGATTCTGACGGCAGAGCCCGTTCCTCCTTCCCGTCAGGTAGAGGGCGTCGCGCTCGAACTCGAAGCGATCTGTCTGAAAATGCTGGCGAAGAAAATCGACGATCGTTATCAGTCGATGCAGGAAGTCGTCGATGCGCTGACTGCCTTCCTTAAAAAATCAGGACAGACCTCTGCGACTAAAAGTAAGCGAAAGTCAAGCTCGACGCCGGAGCGACAACCGGTGTCTCACTGGTTTGACTTCCGGAATGGTTCTGTGTCAGGTCGAGCGGTGTTGCTGGCGGCTGCATTGCCGATCGTATTTCTGCTGGGGGCGATCGTCCTGTTGTTCCGTGCCGGTGAGCGGACCGTGCAGGTGACGATTGATGATCCGTCAGCCGTGGTGACCATCGATGGAAAACAGCGAGTCAGATTCTCTGGCAAACAGGGTGAGGTTGAGCTGGGAATCGGTCCACACGAAGTAACGGTGACCCACAATGGGACCATCGTCAAAGGCTATGATCAGTTTCATTTTGTGGTAGCGGAAAACGGGAACGAACCGCTGGTCATCGAAGTGCTGGATCAGACTGCACCACCTGTTGAAAAACCAGTGGCAAAACCTGCCAGCGAAAGTCATCCCCTGGACGAACCCGATCCGATGCTGGCCCGTCTGCTGGCGATGATGCGACAGAAGCCGGTCATGGTTCAGGAGTTTGATTTCAACCGCGGTCCGGAACGGATTGATGTTTCAAATCTCACCTTCCGGGACGGTCGCCTGTTGATCGAGATGAATGCGGGTTCCTATGATGGTGCCTGGCCCTGGATCGACGGGAACGGATCGGGGCTGATTCAGGTGGATGTGAAGTTGCTGGAAGGCGCCGGCTGGCTGGTGAATCTGCATACTTCTGAAGATATCGGGTTTCTCATCGAATTGAAGGATGGGGAAATGGCCGCCCGAGCTTCTCTGTTCGGGGATCGGAAGAATACGTTGATGCCCGGGTACAAACTACTGGAGAAAGAGGCACCGACCCGCGGGGTGAACCAGATCGATCAGTTACTGATTCTGATCGAGGGCCGCAAGATCACTGTGTTCTTAAATGGGAAACAGTGTGGAGAGCCGTTTACGCTCGATTTTGATATCGGTAAGTACAGTGTGCTGGTCGGGGCGTTGAATAATAACCGGGAGCGGATGACGAAAGTGGAGTACGAACGGATCCGGATCTTTCCCCTGTTGAATGAATCAGTAAAATAAGCCCGCAACCGACAACGGCGAGGCGGAGATACGCCGTCGTTGTCGGGATGCGGGCTCGTTCAGCGGGACAGAGAGCTGAGTCCGGCTAAGTCATTATTCTGTTCCGTTATCTTCTTAATTCTGTTGCGGTCCTGGACTGAGCAGGATTATGGGGAGACAGTTCGCTGGTGTTTAGCATGGCACCAGAGTGATTTAAAGTGTTAGAGATCTTCTATGGCATCCGGGTGATATTGACCAGTCTGCGGATGATAAACCAGATTTTTCGCCAGGGGGAACTGGTGCGAACGACTTTCCAGGAAGTGCATGAAATAGCCTGCTGTATTCGGGAAAATGATCAGGTCTCCGATGCCGACTCCCCGGGCAAACTGGAGTTTCCGCAGACAGAGCAGTTCTGATTCCGTGCAGTAGGCGCCCGTCAGGAAACCGGAAGTTCCTGGAGGGGTACGTGGAAGCGGCGATTCGTCCATGGCAGGGATCAGCAACGGGTCGACCAGAAAGTCATCGCTGCTGGTGCGGCACTGTGTGCGATTCATGGAGAGCCCGATGAGCCAGTCACCGTTGGACTGTTGCTTACGGGATTCCACTCGGGCTGCTGTGATACCACAGCCATCGAGAATGCTACGCCCCGGTTCGCAGCGCAATTGAAGCGTTCGTTTCCGCAGTGCAGAGGCGATTGTTCCCGTTTCGTACTGGGCAGATAAAATGCCATTGAACCAGTCTGCCTGCACGAGGGACTGATAAAAGGGGTAGCAGTGTGGTTTCCCGATCAGGCGGTCCTCCACGCGCTGGAGTCCCAGTCCGTGATTCTGCCAGGTGAGAGGTTCCTGTCTGTCCAGCAGGGCCCGTCTGTGTGTCATCCAGAACTCATTCCATTCCGTCTCGGAATCGAGATAGGACATGGGAAAACCACCTCCGATATCAATAAACCGGATGGGGAACTGCATGTCTCGCAACTGGTCAACCAGAGGGAGCAACTGTCGGAGGGCAGAGATGCGTTGTGCCTGGCTGTAACCGTCCAGATGAAAATGGACGCCTGTCAGATTGAGAGTCTGCAGGGTGTTCGGCGCTGACTGTTGCAGGTCGCGCAGCAGGGGGAGAATCTTCTCTATATCAAAGCCGAAGCGTGAGGGAAGTTGATGTCCGTCGTGTCGGAACCCGCTGATCCGCAGTGCGATTTCCGCCTGTCTGTCCAGCCGGGCCGAGAGCAGCGCCGTCCGTGAGAGTTCATCAGGATTATCGATGGCAAGCGTGGTGCCTGAAACGATGCAGGACTGCAACAGGGCTTCCGACTTGACAGCAGCAGTGCAGATGATTTTTTCTGAAGGGACCTGATGTTCGAGCACCTGATGCAATTCATTCTCGCTGGCGGTGTCGATGCCGCATCCTCGTGAATGTGCAGCATCAATGAATGCCAGACATTTATTGGCTTTACGGGCGAAATAAACATCGAAATCGACCTGATGTGATTCCGCCACCTGATACAGAGCATCGATGTGACGCAGGAACGGGTCGGTATGGATCAGGTTCAGCGGCGAACCATGTTCCTGTACCAGATGATGTAGTTGAGAGATCGTACCGGAGGCGGTCATCCACGGTTCGAGTCGGGCCGTCAGTGGAGGCTTACCCTGGCAGTCAGTCCGCATCGATGTGTGAGTCTGGTCAGACTGGCTGACCTCTTCGCGTGCGCTTGGTTCCATGGTCTTCATAAGGCGTTCCTTTGCGCAATCCGGTCACAGACACTCCGCGCCCATAGATCCGGACAGGAATGCAGTTGACGCGACAGGGTGTCATTTCCCAGTACGGCGCCTTCTGTAGCACGACCAATGATGGCCAGTCCCTCTGTGGTCTGCTCCTCCGGCGGGATCGGACGGGCTGCGTCATCAATGGCGATTCCCCCCGCACCCAGCATCCGCTTGATCCAGCCGGAAGAGAGCAGTTGTTCAATTAATGAGTCCTGTGCGAAATGATTGCCGGCAGGCAGCACGGCGTTGATCAGTCGATCCACGCGTTGTTGTTTTTTCCCGGTCTGCAATACAAGCTGATTTTGTCCATTGATCAGGTCAGACTGGAGATAATCCAGGTTGACGATCCCAGCATCGATGAGGGCCAGCAGGCGTCCGGTATTTTCTGCAGGAGGTCCGAATGCGAGCCGCTCCATTTCCGTCGCGTAGAGTTGGAATTCAGGCCAACTGGTAACTGCCAGTCCCCCATGACTGATACGCCGCACCAGGGCGGGATAGAGTTGCCGAAATGTTTCACCCAGTGCCCAGGCTTCATCGGCGGTTGTCTGACCGGTGGCCACACGCCAGGACTGCTTGATCTGCTCGTGAGTTTCTGATGGAGTAAAGACGCGACTGCACCAGTTTTCAAACCAGCAGTCCAGCTCATATATCGGAGTTCCCTGGCCGATACTGTGATTCGGTACCTGTGCCAGCAGAGCCTCTCCAGCCGTTTTCAGGAACACCGGCCAGAGTGAGTCCCGAAAATGCAGGCCTGACCGGGGCTGTTTGAGTTTGAGCAACCTGAGGCGTCCCTGTTCCCAGATTTCATGGAGCTCGGTGCAGTCTGGAAAATGTCGTGGGTCAGGTTTCGCCAGGATCGGGTGTCCCGTCCGGGAATAAGGCAGGACCTCGAGAACCTCATTCCCGGACGGAAGGTATTTCCATCGATGGTTGTGCTGCTCGAACCTGCCGCCGCGTCCTTCCGTCAGTGCCAGGCAGGCATCAATAAAGGTTAAGGCAAAACCCCGGACCGCTACGGTAGAGCAGGGGGGGACCTGTTCGGGGCTTAGCATACGCTCGGTAGGAAAAACCTGCTCAATCACTTTTGCAGCAGGAGCATTGGGAACCGGGGCCGCTTTCCAGCCCTCATGCCCCACGGCGAGCAGGACTTCATCGAATTCCGTTTCCTCTTCCGCAGTTTTCAAATGCCAGCCAGATGCTGATTTACGGATTCCCATAACCTTGGCCGGATTCTGGTGCAGGGTGACAAAATCAGGAAATCGCTCACAGGTTTGCTCAAAAGCTTCAGAGAGGTATTCTCCGACGAGGGCGCGCGGCGCAAAACAGTGAGGAGTTGCCAGAGTCGGGTACTGGCGGTCAAGCCACTCCACGAAAGTCGGGTAAGATTGCGGACTGTGCTGTCGCACCATTTCCGGCCAGGCATCGATATTTTCTGCGGAGAAGTTCATCCGCAGGAAGCGTGGTTGACGGGGATCGTAAACCGAACCCGCACCGGGAAACGGCGCGGGCTCGTAGATCGTGATCTGCACGTCCGTCTGTTGCGTGGCGCGTGCCAACTGATATGCCAGTCTTTCGAGACAGTAAAGTCCTTTGGGGCCACAACCGACAAAGGCGATACGGTATGGGGACTGTCTTGGGGAGAGTGATCGTCTTACAGGACGATGCGCTGTGTGAGTCGAAAACGTCATACTGAGGCATGTTCCAGAATGGGAGCTTTAATGAAAACTGGTTTCCGGGGAGAGGACGGTCTGGCTGCGAAACTGGGTTCTTCAATTCGGATTTGCAGTTCTTCCGGAGAGCAACCCAGTTCCTGTTCCACCCATTCGTCTGAGTAAATCGTATCCAGATAACGTGTGCCGGAGTCATGCAGGATCGCGGCACAGACTTTGGTGCGAAGTTCTGGAATCATGGAACGGACTGCTTCGAGTACACCCCCGGCCGAACCGCCGGCCAGGATTGATTCATACTTGACCATCCTGCGACAGCCGGTGACACAGTCGAGATCGGTAACACGAATCACCTGATGAAAGTCCTGTTCTGCTGCAAGTGGAGGAATGTTCCCGGAACCCATACCGGGGATGCGTCTTTCGCCACCGGAGCCACCAAACAGCTTGCTGCCTGCAGCATCGACGGCAATCACTTTCGTTTTACGTCCCAGTTTTCTGAAAAATTCCTGGCAACCCCGGGCGGTTCCGACACTGCTGGTAGCGACAAACAGATAATCGATCTCACCCTGCAGGGCTGCATCAACTTCCTGGACCGTTCCCATTTCATGGGCCAGCGGATTCTGCAGGTTCGCATACTGATTGGGCCAGAATGAATGAGGAATTTGTTGCAGCAGTTCCTGTACACGGGTCAGGCGGGCTTTCAGAAAGTCTCCATACAGCGGCTGAGTCACGCGTTCAATAATCGCGCCGTAGGCTTCCATGATGGCGATATTCTGCTGCTGTGCGTTGGGATCGACGACGCAGATCAGGGGAAGCCCGTAATAGTTACAGGCCTGCGCCAGACCAATTCCCATATTGCCCGACGTGGATTCGATGATCGTAGAATTCTCGTCAAGCTGGCCTGAGACGATGGCATGTTCGATCATGGCCCGGGCCGGGCGGTCCTTGGCACTTCCGCCGGGGTTAGAGGATTCCAGTTTGGCATAAAGCTGCACATCGCTTGATTCCAGATAGCGACGGAGGTGAATCAGGGGGGTAGAACCAATGGCCTCCAAAACTCCCTCACAGGGTGGTGCAATCGTGCTGTGTTTCTGTTTTATCTTTTGCATGTTGATCTCCGAAAGGTCAGAGTCTGGTGCCTGAAAAATTGTGAACCATCTGGAGCGAAGCGAATCGTGTGCCAAACCTGGATCATTCGCGAATGCTGTACCGTCTCTGCGGATTTTGTGTTTCACAGGGAGAAACCTCGATGGGCAGCTGGTCGCTGGACAATCAGCCTGGTCGTCGGGCTTACACATCGACTGACCGATGGGAAGCCGTTGATTGTAGGATCATACGATGAACAGGCTCATATCGATTCTATGGAATATATTGCCTGCGGTTGTTCATCATTGGTGGAACCGGGTAGGATAATTGATGCATGTCCTGTTCCTTTCAGTGAGCAATGTTCTTTGTATTTCTGCGAATAGAAAATTGATGAGGTTGGAATGAAGCGACTCGGATTGATCTTATTTCTGTTTGTGATGACCTGCGTGATGCCCGGTCATGCCGCGGAACAGGCTGCATCCAAGGCCCGCCGGCCGAATATTATTCTGATTATGGCGGATGACGTCAGCTGGGAATGTTTCAGCAGTTACGGGGCGGAAGATTACGAGACGCCGCACATCGATGCGCTGGCGAAGCAGGGCATTCGGTTTACGAACTGTTATTCCACGCCGCTCTGCACGCCGTCCCGCGTGAAGCTAATGACGGGGAAATACAATTTTCGCAACTACACTCATTTCGGCTATCTGAATCCCAATGAGAAAACCTTCGGTCAGCTGCTGCAGTCGGCAGGTTACAAGACGGCGATCGCGGGGAAGTGGCAGTTGAACGGGCTGTATCACAAGGCGGAAGGGTTTAAGGATAATGCGCGACCGTTCAAAGCAGGCTTTGATGAGTATTGCCTGTGGCAGGTGACGACGGGAGTGAAAGTTAAAGAGGGGGGCGGCGAGCGGTTCTGGAGTCCGCCGCTGGAACAGAACGGCAAATATCTTTCGATTGAAGACAACCAGGGGAAGTACGGTCCGGACATCATGTCGGACTTCCTGTGCGACTTCATCAGAAAGAACAAGGATCAGCCGTTCTTTGTCTATTATCCGAGCACGCTGGTGCACAATCCGTTTGTGCCCACGCCCGACACGATTGGATCGGCACAGCGAACACAGGCTGCGAACAAACAGCCCAAAGGGAAAGCGGCCCGGAAAGCCAACTTTGTGGCGATGGTCAATTACCTGGATCAAATCGTAGGGAAGCTGGTTAAACAGGTGGAGGACGTGGGCCAGCTGGAGAACACGCTGATCCTGTTTACCGCCGACAATGGCACGAATGTGCAAATCAAATCTCAGTGGAACGGTCAGACGATTCATGGCGGGAAAGGTTCGACCACCGACATGGGCACGCATGTGCCGCTGGTCGCGTACTGGAAAGGACACACGCCGCAGGGAGTGGTGCTGGACGATCTGGTCGATTTCACTGATTTCTATCCCACCTTCGCCGCGATGGCGGGGATCAAGCTGGGGAAAGGCGATCCCATCGACGGGCGCAGTTTTCTGCCTCAGCTGAATGGCCAGGCAGGAGAGCCCCGGGAGTGGGTACTGAATCACTACCAGCCTTACTGGGGCCGGTTCCAGGGGGATCAATATGTGCGGAACGCGGGTTTCAAACTGTACCGCGACGGGCGGTTCTTTCATGTGCCCGTTGATTTGACCGAGAGTCAGAACCTCGCCGCAGGCCAGGCCGGGACAGAGGGTGAAGCCGCACGCGGGATGCTTCAGCAGACGCTGTCAATCATTCCCCCCGCGCCGCCGGTCAAGGGAGGCCCGAATGCCGGGGCTCGGCCCAACTACCCGGACTGGCGGAATATTGTGAATCCGAACGATTAGTGGTTGTTTCTGAAGTCAGACCAGAAAGAAGTGAACGTGAAGCGCGCTCCAATAAAAAGTTTTCTGTTTCTGCTGTTTCTCACATGGGCTATGGTGTTTTCCGTTCTGGCGGATGAGCCAGCGAGGAATGCAGGCGCACAGCGAGAGGGAAAGCCGAACATTGTCTGGATCCTGGTGGACGACATGTCGTGCCACTTTGGTTACCAGGGAGAAAAACTGGTTGAGACACCGCATGTCGATCAAATGGCTCGGGAAGGTGTTATTTTCAGTAATGCCTATGCGACGGCTCCGGTCTGTTCTGCATTTCGCTCGGCGGTAATTACGGGAATGTACCAGACCACAATTGGCGCGCATCATCATCGCAGCTCCCGGGGAGAGTTAAAGATTCATTTGCCGGAAGGGATGCAGACCATCCCTGAGCTGTTTCGTGCAGCCGGTTATTTCACCACGAATGCCAACCCGGAAGGGACCCGCCCGGGAAAAGAAGATTACAATTTCGTTTACCAGAAAGCGGATCTCTACGATGGATTCGACTGGAGAAAACGGGCGCCCGGCCAACCGTTCTTTGCGCAGTATCAAATTCAGGGCGGGAAACTGCGAAATGTGGATCGCTGGTATGCAGAAGTCAAAGTCGGTCTGAAACAGCTCGTAACGGCAGACGAAGTCACGCTGCCTCCTTACTACCCGGACCATCCCGTGATCCGCGAAGACTGGGCTGCCTATTTGAACTCCGTGTCCTACACCGATTATCAGGTGGGAAACATCCTCCAGCAGTTGAAAGAGGAAAATGTACTCGACAATACCGTTGTCTTTTTTCTGACCGATCATGGAATCAGTCATGCCCGGGGCAAACAGTTCCTCTATGAGGAAGGGGTGAAAATCCCGTTTGTTGTCTGGGCACCAGAGTATTTACCTGCCGGAGTCGTACGCGATGATCTGATTGCTCAGATCGATCTTTCCGCGACGAGTCTGGCACTGGCGGGAATCGAAATTCCGCAGTGGATGCAGGGACGCCCCCTGTTTGGTTCGCAGGCGAAGCCGCGTGCGTATGTGGTGTCAGCCCGCGACCGTTGTGATGAAACCGTAGATCATATCCGCAGTATCCGGAAAGGCAATTTCAAGTATATCCGCAATTATCTGCCTCAACGCCCGTATCTACAGCCGTGTAAATATAAGGACGGGAAACCGTTCATGCCGGTGCTGCGTGAATTAAATGCTGCGGGAAAGTTGAACGCGGTGCAGTCTCTGCACCTGGCTGAGACGCGGCCGGAAGAAGAGTTCTACGATCTGGCTCAAGATCCCTGGGAGATCCACAATCTGGCTGGCGACCCGGCATTTAAACAGCAGGTCGCACAAATGCGGTGCCTGCTGGCCAACTGGGAACTCGAGACGGATGACCGCGGTCGTTTCCCTGAATCAGAGGCGATGTACGATAGTGATATGGCGCCCTACCTGGCGAAGAGTCGCAAACGGAATCCGGCTGAGGCGAAGCAACTGGAAGCCAATATCAATTTAATGAAACGCTGGCGTGCTGAAGGTAAATGAGAGAAGCATCTGATTTTCAAAGGATTAATCATGTTCCACCACCGACTGCATCGACGTGCCCAACTACCCGGGCTGGCGGAAGATTGTGAATCCGAATGATCAGTCTTAGTCGCAGATGATTTAGAGAGAAGAGGATGAACGGAATGGCTTTGTCAGATGAAATGAACCAGGGCGAAATCGATTGGACGGCAATTGCCAGGAAGCTTGGTACACTTCAGGAAAATGGGGAGAGTGGCGGTAGTAAAACTGCACGTGAAGCCGTTGCAATGATTATTGGATCGTCGAATTTGCGAGCTGCCGTTGATCATTATGTCAGTCATAAAAAAGGATCTGAATTGGTCCGCCATGTTCTCTGGCTGCTTCATCCCCGGTGTGCAATGGAACGATGTTATGAGATCTACCAGAATGAAGAAGATTCTCAAACGCGGCGTGATGCTATCGAACTTTTGCGTGTCGTAGCTGACAGTAGTGTCTTGCCGTGGATTAAGGGCCTGTTAGAAGATCAGGATGAGGGTGTTCAATGCTGGTCTGCAGGAATTGTAGATCAACTCTTATGGTCACATCTGGTTGATCCGGAAAAGTGTGAAGAACTTCTTCAACTCATGCAGAATCATTCAAATGAACAGGTTCGCGAGACACATGCATTTATTATTGAATATTTAAATAAGCGAGAATAATCCAGCTGATTCACCACTCAGGAAATGAGAAACCATACTTTTATTATGAACTTCATCAGGTAGTCACTCATGTCTAATCACCAACTGCATCGACGCGATTTTCTCCATCAGAGTCTGCTCACTGGGGCCTGTGCGCTGGGGGCGGGGCGGCTGGCTGCGGAAGAGCGGCAGCTGCCTGTGCTGGGGCAGGGGAAGTTTCGTTATCGGCCTGTCGCCGGGTGGGGTGTGCTCGATGAAAGGACGCCGGTGAAGAACTGCAGTGCGATGGTGGTTGATGCGCGGGGGCGGATTTATTTACTTACCGATCATTGTGCGAATAATGTGATCGTGTATGACAAAGACGGGAAACTGCTGCAGAAATGGGGAACGCGGTTTCCCGGGGCCCATGGTCTGGAGATCGTGAAAGAAGAGGGGAGGGAGGTGCTGTTCATCACCGATCTCAATCTGCACCGGGTCTTCAAGACGACGCTGGACGGCGAAATTCTGATGGAGCTGGAGTATCCCAAGTCGACGGGCAAGTATGCCAATGAGAAAGAGTATCGCCCGGCCTGGACGCTGCATCTGCCGAACGGGGATTTCTTCGTACTCGATGGCTACGGCAAAGATTACATCCTGCGTTACAACCGTGCGGGAAAGCTGCTGGATTACTTTGGCGGTCCGGAAGGGGGCATCGCCCACTGGGGGCCGCACGGGGGCGTGATTGATACGCGTGGTCCGGGGGCGCCCGAACTGGTGATTGCGATGAGCGATCAGCAGACGATCAAGCGACTCACGCTGGAAGGGAAGCTGATCGAGGAGATATCGTTGCCCGGTTCGAATCCGCGGATGATTCAGATTGTGGGCGAACACATGTTTGTGCCCCACCTGGCGGATAACTGGCCGAAAGACCGGGAGAGCAAGGGGTATATTTCGGTGCTGGATCGCGATTATAAAATTGTGTCGAATATCGGCGGGACGGCTCCACGTTATGTGAATGGGAGGTTGCAGCCGATGTCGCAACAGGGGGGCTTCTTTCGGCATCCGCATGACCTGGTGGTTGCTGCGGATGGAGCGATTTATGTGCCGCAGTTTGCTTCAGGAAATACGTATCCGGTCAAGCTGGTCCCTGAAGTCTGATTGAAGTATGTCCGAACAGGATCTGGAAATAGAGATATGAATCGAAGCGCTGCTGCCTGTATTTTGCTGCTGGTAATTCTACTGACCTGCCTGGTACAACCGCTGGCTGCTCAGGATGAGAAGAATGTGCAGCCGGTCGATCCCGGGACGTTAACCGGAAAAGTCATGGTGGGTTACCAGGGTTGGTTTAACTGTCCGGAGGATGGCTCCGGGTTGGGCTGGAAGCACTGGGCCCGGCTGGGGCATCGACAATTCGGTCCGGGAAATGTGACCGTGGATCTGTGGCCCGATGTTTCGGAACTGGACGCCGATGAACGCTATGCGACCGGATTTCGCCGTGCAGACGGCAGCCGGGCGGAAGTTTTCAGCAGTGCGAATCGTAAAACCGTGTTGCGACATTTTCGCTGGATGCAGGAATACGGGATCGATGGGGCCTTTCTGCAACGGTTTGCTTCCGGGCTGTCGAATGCGAGATTGCTTCAGAATAAGAACCTGGTGTTGAACCATGTACGCGAGGGGGCCAGAGAGTCGGGACGCACGTTCGCCGTGATGTATGACCTGAGTGGTCTGCAGGCAGGAGAGGTTGAGCGGGTCTTTGATGACTGGACGGAACTGCGCGAGATCCAGCGGGTGGCTGAGGATACTCAGTACCAGCGGCACAATGGAAAACCGCTGGTCGCGGTGTGGGGTGTCGGCTTCAGTGACAATCGGCCGTATTCGCTCCAGGAATGTTATGAACTGGTGAAACTGTTCAAGAGGAACGGCTGCGCGGTGATGCTGGGGGTTCCTTCCTACTGGCGCGAGGGGACGCGGGACGCGGTGGACGATCCGCTGCTCAAGGAGATTATCAAAGCCGCTGATGTAATCAGCCCCTGGACGGTGGGCCGCTATCGAAGTCCCAAAGAGGCTGATCGGCATGCGGAACAGGTCTGGCAGCCGGACCAACGGTGGTGCGCAGAGGCGGGACTTGACTTCCTGCCGGTTGCGTTCCCGGGATTCAGCTGGCACAACCTGCACGGCGGGGAACTGAATCAGATTCCGCGGCGGAAAGGGGATTTCCTCTGGTCCCAGATCAAGGCGGCGGGGCGGATTGGCTGTGGGATGCTGTATATCGCGATGTTCGATGAAGTAGACGAAGCGACGGCGATTTTCAAATGTACCAATCACCCGCCGACCGGGAACGGGGGCAAGTTTGTCACGTACGAAGGGTTGCCCAGCGATCATTATCTCAAGCTGGCCGGCAAGGCGAGTCGGCTGCTGAAAGGGGAGCCTGAAACCGTAGCGGTCAAAAAGCAGGACGAGCGGCGACTGCTGATCGGCTATGGGGAAGGGGTTCTGGAACTGGACGGGCAGAATGACATCGTCTGGCATTACCAGCAGCCCGGCATTGAAACCGTCTACGATGCCTGGAAGCTGCCGAACGGGAATGTGCTGTTTGCGCACCGGTTCGGCGTGCGGGAAGTCAATCAGGCGAAAGAGACGGTGTGGGATTACAAAGTCCCTCCGATCAAAGGTAAGCAGGAGATCAATTCCTGTCAGCCGCTGGGTGATGGAAAGGTGCTGATTCTGGATTGCGGCAATCAGAAGTTGCTGGAAGTGGATCGGCAGCAGAATGTGACGTTATCAATCGATCTGCCCGATGGCGGCAAGAATGTTCATAACCGGTATATGCAGGCACGCAAGACGCCGCAGGGGACGTATCTGATTTCGTATCGTGACAACAAGGTGATTCTGGAATTGGATTCTAAAGGGAAAGAGGTCTGGCGGTATAAGTTGAATGAGAACGACCGTGCCTTTACGGCGATCCGGCTGGAAAACGGGAGGACGCTGATTCCCTGTATTACTTCATATCGAATCATCGAAGTCGATCCCGAAGGGAAGATTACCTGGGAGCTGGACAAGCGGGACGATCTCGGTTTCGAACTGTTGTATCCGGTAGGAGTGCAGGTGCGGAACAACGGGAATCTCGTGGTGATCAATTCCGATTATCATCATCGCAAAGGGATGGACAACGACGTGCAGGCGTTTGAAATCACCCGTGACAAACGCGTGCTCTGGAAGTTGATGAAAACAGACCTGGAAGAGGATGGCAAAGTCCCCGTGGTCGAACGCGGCACCAAAATGCCGTTGCATCATCTGCTGAGTATCCAGGTGCTGGGGGAACCGGCGGGGTTGAAGTAGCAGATTTGAAAGCAGGGCTGACTTTTTAACTGAGTAATCGAGGTGGGAGCATGGATAATCAACTTTCTGATCTCGTTCGTATTCTGATTATCAGCGTCTCATTGATTTTCGGTTTCTTTGTCGGGGTGTTGTGGTATTTCGCGCTGATACCAGCGGCAATTTTGTTTTATGTGGCACGCAAAGCCGATAGACGCAATAAACAGAGCCCTTCTCGCTGGTACGAATTTGTTGCGTTGGCTGGCGCGTTTGCTGCTGGGGGAATGGTCCTGTGCTGTTTTGCCGGGACGATGAAAATGCTGGAGATGTCAGGGCATAAGAATCTCGTTCACGGTATTAACCTGACGATTCTCTTCGGGATCCTCTTTTCAAATATCCCCTGGAAACGATTATGGGGACGAAGTAAGCAAGCTGGAGAGCAGACACCGGAGGAAGAAGAGTAATGCTCCTGAATATATTGAGTATTCTTTGCTGATGATGAAGAGAAATCCCATGGCTCAGTACACACAAATCTGTTCTGATTGTGGTTCAACAGAGGTTGTCATTTATGGACAACGACTGATTGCAGGGGAGTTGTGCTGGTCTGGTCGGGCAACTTGTGAATCCTGTGGTTCCATCGCTGAATTTGATGGAAGGGGTGAACTTCCAGAAGATTTGCGACCAGCAATACTGGCTGAAGAGGGCGAATGGCAATTGGTTCTGGACGATCGAAAGGATACCGTTCGTGCGTTACGCGTCATCAGGGAACGTTTGCAGGTTCCCTTGCAGGAATCCAAGGCTCTCTTGAATGATTTGAGAGGAACAAAAACGAAGCTCGCATGGATCCAGGATGGACTTCGTCAGGAAAATATCAGCTCAACACTCATACTTTGCAGGTAGAGCAGGATATTGGAGAAAGAGATCAGCCGGTTTGACGGTGTTTTCGTTTTCTAAAGTGCCCGATACAAACTTGTTTGGAATCGAACATCAGTTCGAACAGTAAAACGCATCTTGAATATATTGACAAGTGTTGATGCGATGTCGCTTTTCCTGTATGATTGAGCTTTCCCACCCGTAAGCAATGATTGCTCACCCGCAACCATCCCACCTGACACACCCGGGAAAGGAGCAGGAATGTCTCGACGAACCTCTGAATTTTGTGATGGAATCTCGCGACGCTCAGTCATCCAGGCAGGTCTGACCGGCCTGATGGGGCTGTCTCTCCCTGAAATTCGGCGTCTCAAAGCCCAGGCTGCCTCGACGAACGGACGCGCGCAGGACGATACGGCGATCATCTTTCTGGAACTGGCGGGGGGACCGACGCAGCATGAGACTTACGATCCGAAACCCAATGCACCTTCTGATTATCGCGGTCCGTTGAATCCGATCAGCACCTCTGTCCCCGGCGTGCAGTTCAGTGAGTTCATGAAAGAGCAGGCACAGGTGATGGATAAGCTGGCGGTCATTCGCTCGATTCATCACAATTCGGGCAGCCATCGGACCAGCAGTCACCTGACGCAGACCGGGTATTATCTGCGTGATCGACAGAGTAACGAAAACGAAATGCCGAGCATCGGCTGTATTACCTCCAAGGTCCGCGGCAGTAACGAACAGGGAATTCCCGCGTATGTTTCACTGCCCCGCGATATGCGATTTGGTCGCGCCGCCTGGCTGGGGAAGGGGTATAACCCGTTCATTACCGCTCGCGATGCAGACCGGAAAAACTTTGAGGTGCCCAACCTGACGCTGTTACGCGGTCTGACTTCAGAACGTCTCAAAGACCGTAAGAAGTTGCTGAAGGGGTTTGACGCCACACGCGAGATCATCGACAACAATGGCGTGGGCGATGCCATGGATCAGTTCACCCGGGAAGCCTTCGAGATGGTGGCCGGCGATGCGGCGCGGAATGCCTTTGATATCTCCCAGGAAGATGAGGCGACGCGCGACCGATACGGCAGGAACTCCTTCGGCCAGAACATTCTGCTGGCCCGCCGCCTGGTGGAACACGGGGTGACCGTGGCATCGGTGCGGGTGACCGGCCCCAGCTGGGACGACCATCGTGATCTGGTCAAACGAATGAAGCAGAAAGCGATTCCCTACGACCGTGCCTTCGCGGCACTCGTGGAAGATCTGCACGCCCGCGGCATCGATAAAAAAGTGATGGTGGTGGCGATGGGCGAATTCGGTCGGACGCCGAAATTCAACAAGAACGCCGGCCGCGATCACTGGGGCCGTGTCATGAGCGTCGCTTTAGCGGGCGGCGGCATCAAAACCGGCCAGGTGATTGGTGCCTCCGACGCAGAGGGCGGGACGCCAATCGACGCGCCGTATCGCCCTGAGAATGTACTGGCGATGCTCTACCGCCACCTGGGCATCGATCCCTCAACCACGTTCCTGGATCACAGTGGCCGCCCGCGGTACATTCTGGAACGCCGAGAGTTGATCAGCGAGCTGATTTGAGCTCACAATGATCTTTCTTCAGCAATTCTGAATTAGTTTGATCCCGTGGCAGGCGTTTTCGTTTTCGAAACTATGGTTTTGAAATGCGAAAAATGTGGCGGCAATCGGAGGGTCGTGTTCCGCATTATCCAGTCCGACGTCTGCGAGGAGTGCGACCATATCCCGTTGTCGGGACGTTTGGTGCGGCTGTTTCTGCAAGTGGTTGCCGTGTGGATGTTTGCGGGCGGATGGTCGCGTTTTCGGGTATACCGGCTGGAGGGGGGCCTGATTTGTCTGGCTGGTTTTGTTCTCTTTGTCTGGGCAACACACAATTTCCGCGCGAAAGTGAAAAGACTACTCGCGGTGGTTCGAAAGGTTACTGCCAGGACTTCCAAATGGTCACTGGGGTTTCTCTGGCTGGTGCTGCTCATCGTGCCTGTCTGGCTCTGGTGGGATGCCAGTTTTCAATCCGCGTATACCTGGGCACGGGTTGATTTGAGTATCCCTGATGACATGGGGGAGGGGTACCTCAAGCTGAGCTCATTGAGTGATCTGATGTTTCCAGTTACAGAAGAACCCTCATTTTACCAGAGGACGCATTCTTTTTCGGTCCTCGGTTCCCGAATTGCTGCGATGATCTTCATCATGTGTGGGAGTGCAGTTGCTTTGCTGCTGGCAGGGACACACGTCATTTTGAGGGGCGCGAGTAAGACGTATCTGGTCGGATTCACATTGGTAGTCTGTGGCCTCGCAGTTGTCACATCTCAACAGGATAATCTGCTCTGGTACGCGGCGCGATACCGTATTTCGAATGATTTACGCCGGTTTCAAAGAGCGCTGGGACCGCTATTAGAGGAGTGGCCTACGAGACCTGGAACACTGCCAGAGATTGGCAGGTATTTTGCGCATGAAAAACGTCCAGGAAAACTCACCCCTCTGGGAAAGACGCAGTATCGAACCTACGAACAATTCGGTGCGGACGTTGAACAACTTCCTGACGGCGGCGTCAGCTTCGCACTGTCGCCGCACTACCTGTACCTGCTGGAATATCATCCGCCAGGGAGCAGCGGTCCGCAGGTCGAAATTAGCGGTGACAACTGGACTTCATACCTCGTCCGATCAGATCAGCTCGCGGAGAACTGGTATCTGACGCAGTATGATGCGGTGCGGAAGTGAAGGTGGTTTTATTATTGATTGTCTGGATTAAAGGGGATGTAAAGTGCCGGTGGTTTCTGACCTTGGCGTTCCGCTGCTGGAAAGACGCCGTGTTTGACAATCAAGCCGGTGTCGCGTGTGCCCAGGATCAGATCAAAGCCCTGTTTCGCAACACGCGAACTCAAAAAATTGAGCCGTGAATCATAAAGTTGCAGTGATCCTGTTTTGAGAAATGTTTCAGTATTCCAGGCTGTGACTGCTCCACGATAGGAAGCGACCAGCAAAGTGTGCTGATCGGAGTGAAAGTCAACATCGACGATTTCCAGATCATTGGTCTGAATAATGGATTCAAGAGTTTTTGTCTGCAAATCAATAATCGTTATTTGACCGGTACTGAATACAAACAGGGCAAAGCGCCCATCAGGTGTGCTTTTTATTTGAATTAATACATCATGACGGCCAATCGCTGGAGTCAGGATTCTTTGTGATTCTGTGTTTTCTGTTACAATAACCTCTCCATAGACTCGTTCATCATTCAGTTTTGCAACTAACTGGAACCCTGGTGATGGGAAAGTGTCTTCTTCTTTTACCGGAAACAGGGGAGGATCTTTAAATTCAAGTGTTTGATAACACAGAGCAAGCTTGCCATCAGGAGAGAATGTACAAAGTGAATTCGTTAATTCTGCGTGTGACAGATCATTTGGATAGCGTGACTTAGCTGGTCGCTTATTTTGCTTCGCGATTAAGTGACGCGACGTTTCCGTAGCTTCTGTGGAAGAAACTGGGAGATTCCAGTACCAGAAATCACCGTTAAGATCACAGGCAGCGATTTTATTTTGAGAAGTGTCTGCGGCGATACACAGGACTACTTTTGGTACGCCGGTCAGCTTGAACCGTTTTTGGTCTTGGGTCAGGTTCCATAGATATGCTTTACCGGAAGTAGTACCAGTTAACAACATGGTTGCATCTCTGGAAATCGCGACACAGGAATTCTCGGGAACTTCTGTGTGAAAAAGACGGTGAATGCGATCAGGGGTTTCCAATTGAAATACGGACACATCATGATAGTCAGACGCAGAGGCAAATCTATTTTCAGAAAGGGTGCTGAGGGCATTGACCATACCGGTTACGGGAGCAACGCGTTTCCGGGTTTTGGTATTAAAGAGGTTGATTTCTTCAAATTCGCCACCGATGTGACAGGCTCGATTTGCTGCCTTACTCCAGATGATCTTCTCGCGACCGGGCAAGGTCTTATTAAAGATATACCAGCGTTGCACCGCCGATTTGTAGCGTAATTCGTCAATGCCATTCTGGTCATTAGTCGGCAGAGAGATGCTACCTGATACTTCGTCAGGTATGGCTTGCATATTGTGTTGATCTAAACTTTTCTTCCAAAGGATTTCCTTAGAGACAGGATCAAAACCAGCCACACTATTGGCGGCATATATATGGAGCTGTCTGGTTCGCGAGTCCCAGTTCAGGGATTCAATATAGTAGTCAAATTCAAACCTGAATGCTGGGGTTAAAGTTTGGCCGTGAAAACCTAAAAGAAGAGGATAGTTTAAGGAAAGTCCCCTTTCCTCATCGCTTTCGTACTCTAAGATGACATAGGTCATCTGTTGAAACTGAGCGGATACCAGGGAGGAGACTCTTATTTTATAGGCGTTAACCGGAATTTTCAGGCGACGGATTGCCAGACACTTGCCTGTGGTGAGATCCCAAACTCTCAGATGGGGCAAATTCTGCGGTACTCCATAGTACAATCCATGATCATCCGCACCGATACGATCAAGAGTGATCATCTGGCGCGATTTGTTAAACACTGCAAATTTACTGAATTTTTCTGGTCCCGAGATACTTCCTAAATACGCGCCCGTATCACTTCTCCACAAACGAACTGTTTCCGCTAACGAGAACAAAACAGATCCATCGTCAGAAAATTGAATATCAATTGGAAAAGGGCTGTGCAGTAACTTAACCTCACCATAAAACTGCTCACGGGGAATCTGACTCTGCTGAATCGTATCGGCCAGGGTAAGTTGTGGTTTATTCGCTTCGATGGCAAATGCCGCGCGGGTCGCGCTGAGCAGCAGCAGACAGGCTGCAAATCGGAAGAACCATCCGGAATTCAAAACATTCGTGAGGTGCTGCTGTGGCATGGAGTTCCTCAATCTTTGTGCGGACGAGATTTCAGGGGAGCTGCTCATGGTTACAGTCTCAATGACCGGGAAGTTTTACAGGAAACGGGAGTGCCGGGAGGCGTGTTGGTTTTTGATCTTTTTCCTTAAAGACACCCTGCTTGACGATCAGGCCGGTATCCCAGGTGCCCAGGACCAGGTCGAAGCCGTCTGCCGCCGGTTGAGAGGACATGTGTTCCAGCCTGGCGTCATTCAGTTGCAGGAGGCCTGTCTGGAGGAACGTGTCGGAATTCCAGGCGGTGATGGTTCCTCGGTAGCAGGCAACCAGCAGGGTTTTTTGCTGCGGGTGATAGTTGACATCCATGATTTCTGACAGGCCGGTAGGAATGATCGATTCCAAAATTCCCGCCTTGAGATTGAGGATCAGGATCTGTCCGGTATCGAAGACGAACATCGCAAAGCGACCGTCGGCGGTGCATCTGACCTGCATCAGCTGGCTTTGGTGATAGACGGGCGGGGTTAATAGTTTCTGCGGTTGCCCTTCGCGCAGTTCCACCACAGCACCATGTGTGTACTCAAAAAAGAAATAACGCCCTAGCCCTTGATAGATTCTGGCGATGAGATCCTTGCCGGGAAGCCCATGGCTGAGCTCACCATAGTTATCTTCTTCCGCGACTCCATATGCTCTGAACGCCAGGTAGAGAGCAGCGTTGGCTGAGAGGTCGCATAACGAGCGGGGAATGCGGTAAGCGAATTCGTTATTATAGTACTCTTCCGGGCGTGTTGGTTTTTTCTGTGAATGCGCACGGAGCAGTTGCATTTCCCCCGGGTTCGTATGCGTTGTCGAAGTCTGCCAGTGCCAGAGGGTGCCGTCCCAATCGAGGGCGGCGATTCTGTTAGAGGTAGCGTTGACTGCGATGTGAAACAGCTTTTCCGTCCCCCCTTCCAGTGCACAGGTTCTGCTTTGTTGAGACAGATCCCAGACGCCTGCATTTCCCGAATTTTCTCCCACGAGTAGCAGGGACGCATCCTGGGAGAGCGCCAGACAGGAGTTCTGGATTACTTTGGTATTGAAGGTCCGCTCGAGTGCTCCCTGTGCTTTGAAATCGAATACGGAGACATCATTCCAGTCCAGTGAAGCTGCGAGTTTACCGGAGGTGAATCTGGAGAGGGCGTTGACCGTCCCTGACGGCTGCGCGATCGTGTTTCCGGTCGCGAGGTCATACAGGTCGATCTCTGGAGTATAACCACGAATGATGCACATCCGCCCGGAAGTGCTGCTCCAGGTCTGCGCGTGAACATCATTTCGCATGTCGTCGCGGTCCAGGTTCCATCTCTCCCCCAGTGCGTCACCGCGTGATTTTTTAATGGTAAATGTGCGGTCCTTTACAGGGCTGGAGTCTCTGGTCCAGGCATCGACCAGATCAATCGCCTTGATGGCATGGTCCTGCTTATCATAGATCCAGGCATTTAACGTATTGGCATCCTTCGGTCCTGGAAATTTGAGGTTTTCAGTTTTGGGCGTTTTGTAGTTTCCCGGGCCCGTTTCTCTCATTACCATATCATGGTGGAGTAACTTGCCGTTGGAAGGATCGATCAGTCCCCAGTTGAGCAGGGTGAGCTTTGAGAAGTCAACACCCGTCACAGGCACTTTATACCGGGGATTCGATTCAAACTGGACGATGAAGGGGGTAAAGCTTCTCTGTTTACCGGACTCCGCCAGCTCCATTTGAAACGGTTGCTCCAGATTGATGACTCCCTTGATTTCATTATGTTTTAAATCCAGTTCGTGGCAACTGGTCGACCAGATGATTTTCTGACTGTCCGGGTCGAAGCAGGCTAAATTGGTCTCTCCATAGATCAGAAGTTTTCCGTTGTGCGAGTTATATTGGAGGTGACGGTAATTGGATAATTCATCGAATTCCAGATGGCAGGTGGGAGTCAGTTCGGGGCCGAGGAAGCCTGCCAGAAAACAGTAGTCTCCTGAGTATCCATCCAGAAAACTCTCCTGTTCCTGTTCAGCTTTTTCTTTGTTGAAACGAGATTCAAACAGGACCCAGGTGGAATCGGTGGAGGTGGCAATCGCTTTTATCCAGAGCCGTTCCACATTGATGGGAACCCGCAAGCGGCGGACTGCCAGGCATTCTCCCGTGTGGACATCCCAGATTCTGAGACAGGGGATGAGCTGGGGCATGCTGTAGTACCAGCCGGTCTGGTTTTCTTCCTCCATGTCATCCACGGTGACCAGCCAGCGGGAGTGATTCAGCTGGGCGAACTTGCGGAATCGGGCGGGACCGGCGATGCTGCCCAGGTAGGTCCCATCGTCGCTCCGCCAGAGGCGAATCGTTTCTGCCTGGGAGAACAGGACGGATCCGTCTTCTGAAAATTGGACGTCCATGGGGTTCGGTGCATGCAGTAATTTCACCTCGCCGTAAAACTGTTCGCGGGGAATCTGGCTCTGCTGGATCGTGTCGGCCAGGGTGGGACGCGGCTTTTTCGCATCGATGGCGTAAACGGTATGGGCTGTGCTGAGTAGGAGCAGACTGGCAACAGACAGATTGAGCAGGGCAGAAACAAAAAGGGGGTTGCAGTTTCGGGCACGCATGGTGTTCCTCACAGTTTTGATAACACAGTCGTCGGGTTTTCAGATGTGCCTGCTGCAAATTCTACCAGACTGAACACGGAATGCAGTTATTATTTTACTGTTTAAGCGACGGTAAGTGTTTTTTGGTGGGGCGATTCAGTTAATGGAAAGGCACTCCACTGAACATTGCTGCTTGAATTCGCAGACGATGCGCATGTACCATGGAAGCTGATTCTCTGCATGTCCTGTTGAGTTGATGATTCTCTCGAAAGGCGGATGTGATGTTACGCTGGAATTTGCTGCTGCTGATCCTGGCTGGGACTTTGGGTCTGTGTTGTGGTGACAGGTCGATGGCGGCCGAGGAGGTTGTGCTGCCTCAGATTCCTGCGATGAGTGCCGATGCTTTTTTTGCGCTGCCGGTGGAGGAGCAGCGGGCTCTGCTGGTTGAGGCCCTGGAACAACGGTTACAGTTGTTTGAGAATATGGCTTATGAGACGCGCTGCCGTAAGTATTTCCTGCACGAGGAACTGGGTACGTTTCCCTATGCAGGGGAAATTCCCGAGCCTGCGGACAGTCAAATGTTTCGTATGAAATATGATACCTATTGCCTGGGGAAATCGTACCGGCAGGAATTCCAGCTCGTGCTACTGGAATCACCGCAGCATGAGCATGGGGCAATGCATCAAGAGATGCGAACAGCTGATGCGAGTGAGGGGGAGTTCCTGTGTGCCCATGAGATGATCAATGAGGAAGGTCAGAGATCCTCTGGTACGATTAGCCATCTCGAGGACTGGAATCACAAAGAGGGTCTACTCAACTTCTGGGGGAGCGGTACGGCTGGAGGGCATGATCTCTATTTTATTCAGGAGAGTGTCCACGCACTCAAATTATTAGATACTGCGGATGATGGATCAGCGCGAGTTCCGCTTTTAAATTCGGGCAAGATAAATGGGCGTGAGACGATTTCGTTTTCGTACCCGTTCCAGTTTAAACGGATGAAGAAATATCCAGGGATCCTGACAGTGAATTTTGATCCTGAACGACAGTTTCTACCGCTGGCCTATCGCCTGGAATGTTCTGAAGAGCAGGAGCAGGGACGAACGTTGCGCTGGTTCGAGGCCATGCGTGTTGAGCAGGCAGAACAGCAGCAGGGAATCTGGTTTCCGCACCGGTTTCATCTCCTCAAATGTAACGGCCTGCCTACAGGTGCCGAGGGATCTTCTGTAGAAGAAGTGCTGGTCAAAGCAATTTCATTCGGGACGGTGACAGACCGGGACCTGGCGTTCACCTTTCCAGCAGGTGTGGATGTGAGGAATTTTACCAACGGTGTTCGCTTTATCGCAGATGGGAAGGGGGGCGTGCAGGGTGAGGTCGAGGGAATTCCGTACCTGAATGGATACTATCTGGGGAGCGTCGTTGGTCCCGGTATTCACAAAATTCTGTTTCCCTGCGTGGGGGTCTCAACCTTTCTTTTGGGCTGGTACCTGGTTCGGCGGCAGGAACGGATTGAACGGCAGCAGTCTGTTTCAGCTGGCGTCTAAGACCAGCTGTGCCTGTTGTTCGGAGAGGATGCCTTGCAGGGCGACCTGTTCGGCGTGTTTCAGGAATGCTGCCTGGCTGTGAGAGACGAGGGGGCGGTCCTGCTCTACCTCTGTTGCTTGTGAGGTTTCGATCCAGAGTAAGCCGCGTTGGGTGACCTGGGTCAGCTGCTGCAGGAATTCCTGCTGTTTCACAGAGAGGTTGAGCTGCTTCTGTTGCTGGCGGATGCTGCGGAAGATCGGGGAACGCGATTCCAGTGCCAGACGCTGTTGATCGTCATTTGAGAGTGGGGGCGTGGCAGGCAGAACCTCGGGCGGTTGTGGCTGAATGAGTAGTGCATTGTATTTTGTGTTTTGGGCCGGTGTCAGGATTGCACGCGATGCACGGCGAAATTCTGCCTTGTACAGTTCGATGCCGGCCTGGATGTCGCGTTGATCTGCTTTGGGCCGCATTGAACCGAGGAACAGGGGTTTGGTACTCTTGTTGTAATTCGTCTGTGCCTGCCGCAGCTGACGTTTCTGAGTTGTTGTCAGTTTGAAGAGTTCCTGGATCAGGTCAATCTGTAATGCGCGCCATTTACGGACTGCAATGTAGTGCTGCAGGGTGTAACGGGTTTGAGCGGGTGAGAGCAGGCCGGTGAACGTCATAAGCTGACCGTGGTGGATTGCCCGGGCCTGACGTGTTTTGCTCCGCTCCAGGTAGGCGGCGAAATCCCGCGGGTTGCCTTCCAGGTAGTCGGCGTCGCGCCCCAGGGTTTCCAATTGTGCGAGAAAGATCAGGTCATCCAGACTGGCGATGGTCTGTTCCTGGTTGTCGGTCAAGGGGAGGCATGGTTTACCGCTCCGGTGAGCGCGGGCCAGATCGCCGATGAAGAGATAGCCGGAGTGGAAAGTGACTTTTTGCGTGAGTCGTAATCCGGCGCTCAGCTCCCGAATTCGTTTGGCCCGGGCGGCTTCGTTTAGATTGTCTTCCGCGTATCCCGGGGCGAGTGTCTGCAGGCTGCAGATCAATAAGACGACAGCGAATAAGCGTGTGTGGAGCATGTGAGTCTCCTGATTGAAATGTTTGCGCGTCGTACTGGTCTCTCAATTTGTGGCGCGTTGTCTGGTTCTCCTTCAAACCGGCCTGAAGGCCAGGAATTCCCGCAGGGGCCGTTTGACAAGTGAGTGCATCATGGAGGCGAAGATGACCAGGAAGATGCCGCCGACAATGATCGACATCCAGGTGGGGCCGATGGTGTAGCCCAGCCAGTTGATCAGCTTTTTCATACCACTGCGGCGTCCCGAGAATTCGCGACTCGGATCGGCTTCGGTGGAGAGGAAGATCATGAATCCGCCGATAGCAGCCGTGAGGACCAGGCCGAGCAGGGGACCCTGCATGACCGACCAGGCATCGGCTTCTTCTTCGCCGGCGGTACCTCCCAGATGATGACGGACCGCTTCGAAAATCTGTCTGTGTTCGCCTTCGTTGCCCTCGGTAATTTTCTGTTTTTTGCCGGCCTGGTCAATGATGGTGAGCTGCTTCAGACCTTCTGTGTAGGTGACACGGGCCAGCTCTGCGCGCGGCAGGAAGGTCCCCTTGGATTCTGCAGCGATGATCGCGGTTGCCTCGTCCGGTTGTGCGTTGATGCGGCCGACAAGTTCTTCGAGAACTTTCGGCTTTTTGATATCGAGCAGCCAGGCAATGCCGGTGGGGTCGATCTGCATCACGTGCAGCAGGGTGCTGTCACCCGAACTGGTCGACCAGACCATGACCGTCGGGTCATTCTCAGATCCGGTGATATCGGTGGCAGATTCGGAGGGGACGAGTTCTTCAGGCGTGAGTTCATCATTCATGGGGAATCCAGCTCTACATTGAATTGACGTGCAGGAAAGACAGGAAAACGAACGTTGTTCATGACTCGACTTTTGTTCCGATGGGTATTTCGCCATTGTTGATTGCCGCTTTCAGGGAGTCAAGAAAATTATCACGGGCTCATCTGAAAATCATAATCCGGTCTGCATTCGTATTTTGGGATGCGCTGCAGTAGACTGCGGGTATGTCTGAATCGCGTCAGAAAACTGAAGGGTGGGAGTGTTTAGAAGAGGAAGGGGCGGGGCCGTTTATTACGCGACGTCTGTTTCGTCACGCCGACGGCACTCAGTGGGTGTGGCTGTCACGCAAGCATCGTAAGGCTCTGATAGCCCGTGAAATCGGTCTGGCGGAAGCGATTGGCCAGCTGCTGATTCGCTGTCTGTGGATGCCGGGCGAGTTAAACTGGTGGATCGGAAGTCTGTTCGCCTTCGGCTCATTGCTGTTTGCGACGGCGAGTGTGCTGTTACTTGCACCCGAGCTGGCGAACGCGCTGGCTCTGAGTTCGACCGAGGTCAATGCGATTTACTTTGCCGGTTCGCTTCCCTTTACGACTGCCGCCTATCTGCAACTCTACCAGGCTGCGAATGCCGGACCACTGCCGGACGAGCCCGATCATTCCGGGAAGCGGCACCGGCTGTTGGGGTGGAAGCCGTGGAAAGCGGGCTGGTTGAGTTGTGCCTTGCAGTTTGTGGGGACGATCCTGTTTAACTTCAATACCTTCGATGCACTGTGGCCCGGGCTCACGTGGTTTCAGACCGATCTTCTGGTGTGGGTACCTAACTTTGCGGGCTCGGTGCTGTTTCTGGCCTCCGGTTACCTGGCGTATATTGAGATCTGCCATCATTACTGGGGCTGGCGGTCGGAGAATCTTTCGTGGTGGATTGTGGTGATCAACCTGCTGGGCTGCGTAGGTTTTATGGTCTCCGCCTGTTTTGCGATTTCGCTTCCCGGTCCGACAGTCGAGTGGATGGAGACTGTCGCGGTTGCCTTTACGCTGCAGGGGGCGATCTGTTTTTTTCTGGGGGCCGTGTTAATGCTGCCGGAAACGGTGCGCGAGGAAGCGCAGGCACAGCAACCGGCGGTCGAGAGTGCCTGACTCGATTACGCTCATGCGATGAACCGAACGCCGGCCCATTGTGTATCAGCAGAATGGGCCGACGATTCTACGAAGTTCATTTCTTGAGGGGCGGGTAGATGACTTTCCAGTCGTCCTTCATATTCACGACGGTCCAGCCTTTTTCGCTCGCGTCTTTGAGAGCCTGCACGGCGCCGACATTGTAGGCGTATTCGCGTTTGGCATCGGTGTGGTGCACGAGCAGGGCGAAGCGGGCACCGGATGCGCCGGTGGCCCATTCGAGCATCTGGATGTCACCGTCGGAGTTCCCGAAGGCGGCGATGGGACGCTGACCGATGTGCGAATTAATGCCGACCGGTTTGCCGGCTTTGTCGTCGATGAAGTTGATTTCCGGCAGACGAATCAGCACGGGACCATCTTCACGCATTTCAAATTTCGTTTTGACACTGCTGCCGACCACCTGCTGGGGAGGGATGCCGTAAACACGTTCGGTCCAGGGCCGCATGAATTCGATTCCACCTCCCGAGACGATGAATGTTTTAAAGCCTTTAGACCGCATGTAGGCCAACAGTTCGAGCATGGGCTGATAAACCATCTGGGTGAAGAGGCGTCCGGTTTTCGGATGCCGGGCGGTTTTGCTCCACTCGTTGACGATCTTTTCAAATTCCGTGGTGGTCATGCCGGTGTGCGTGGCAACAACCAGTTTCAGGACGGCTGCTTCTCCCCCGGCGAAGGCGGTTTTGTAATCTCCTTTCAGGACCGAAGCGAAGGGTTCCTCTGTTTTCCATTCCGGATGCTGGGGAGCGAGGGCTTTGACCCGATCGATGGCAAAGAAGACCTGGAAGTACTGCGGTTTTTCGGTCCAGAGGGTGCCATCGTTGTCGAAGGTGGCAATGCGGAGTTCCGGAGGGACGTAATCGGGAGAATCCTCGGACGTTACCTTTTCGACGAACTGGATGATGTTCTGTTTGGCGGCAGATTCATTCCAGGAGGGGAGCGGGTCAGCGGCGTGCAGCTGAAACGCGCAGCAGGTCAGAACAAGGACCAGGGTCAGTAAGCGAAGACGTGGCTGAATTCTCATTCGTATCATCTCTCTGGCGGATAAGGGAAATGGGATTTTTTGAAAGTAACGCGCTTTCTGGAGCAAAGGTGGTCCGCATGATTATTGGTCAGTATAGGTAATCAGTTGCCGAAAGGAATCGAAAATTTCATGCCTTCTTCTTTGAGGGCATCCCTGATGAATTTAAATTTGTGGAAATCCGTCAGGGTCATTGGTCCATGATAGATTTTGCTCTGCATTTTGCGTGGCGGATAATCGACATAACTTTGCAACAGGTTCCGGATGGCGGCATTGAAGGTCACCAGGGTCCAGGTGCGTTCCGTGAAGTTGTTCATGAAGACATCATAGCGTTCCTGCGGGTCCTGCAGCAGGTCAAAGACCTGTGGAACGGTGGCGACATACTTTTCCGGTCCTTTCCAGCCGAGGTTGGTATCGACGGCCTGGCCGCCTGTCGCCTGTCCGCCATCCCCCCGTAGATTGAAGACGGCTTTATAATTGCCGACACGAGCGGCACCCGGGGCGAGTTCATTTTCCGTGAAGTAAAACCAGGTATTCCGTTTGGACTTGCCTGTGCCGAACAGGGCGGGTGACATGTCGTAGCTGTCGAAGCAAATCGGTTCGCCGGCACGATCCTTTTCCGGTAGTTCCAGACCGGCGAGGGAAGCGAAGGTGGCCATCAGGTCCAGGCCGCCGAGGATATCGTGATTGCGGACGCCGTCCTTGATCTTACCCGGCCAGACCGCGATGGCGGGGACCCGGCTGCCCCCTTCGCGGACGGTGCCTTTGGTGCCGCGAAACGGTGTGTAGCCGGCGTCCGGATAGACGTCCTGCCAGGCACCGTTGTCGGTGGTGAAGAAGACCAGCGTGTCCTGCTCCAGGCCGAGTTCCTTGAGTTTGTTCATGAGGCTGCCGATGCGTGTGTCGAGTTCGACAATGGAATCGGCGTATTTGGTTTTGGAGATCGATTTGTGTTTGAATTCGGGAGCCGGCAGGTTGGGCTGGTGGACTTTCATGAAGTTGACGTTGATGAAGAAGGGCTGATCGGGATGTTGCGCTGCATCTTCCAGAAACTTCAGGCCCGACTGTTCGACGTACTGATCGAGATAGGGGACGCCGACGAATCCCTTTTCCGGTGTATCGATGTAGTCGCCGACGACTTTCCAGTCCTGTCTGGGAGCCTCTCCCGCTTTGCCTGAGAGGGACCCTTTTGTGACGAGATTGAACATCACCCGCAGCTTGAAATCCATGTCGGGAAACCGCTCCGGATCGCCGTAGGTGTAAGCGTTGAGGTGGTAGAGGAAACAGTGTTCCATCACGTCATAGCCGTGGGCATTGGGCAGGGCGTGGTCGGCTTCTCCCAGGTGCCATTTTCCGGTGAAGTAGGTGCGGTAGTTGGCCTGTTTGAGGATCGAGGCGAGCGTCCATTCTGCTTTGGGGAGTCCGCCCCCCTGTCCCGGGAAGGAGACGGTGGTCATCCCGCTGCGATTAGGAATACGTCCGGTCTGCATGGCGGCGCGACCGGGGGTACAGCTGGGCTGTGCGTAGAAGGAGAAGAAGGTCATACCTGCGCGGGCCATGCGGTCGATATTGGGAGTGGGCATGCCGCGGCCGACACCACCGCCGTAGGGGCCCAGGTCACCGTAGCCGGTGTCGTCGGAGACGATGAGCAGGATGTTCGGTTTTTTCTGCTGCGCGTGTGCGGGGACGGCGATTGCCAGACATATGGTGACTGCCAGCGCCGATAGAATCAGGAAGCGTAACTGGCACATTTGAAGTCTCATTGCAGTATCCTTGGTTGCTGAGAATTAGGACAGCTGGTAGCTGTCATGTAGATCGGGGAGAAATAGAGAGCGGTGGTGGTCTGATGGAGCCACTTGTCAGTTGTGAAAGCAGACAAACGCTGGACCAGCGTGGAATTGAGATCGAAGTTGCACATTGAGGTACTCTCGCTGCCTATCGAAGTGATGTGCCGATTTACGGACAGTATTCTTAAACAGAAAGATGGAAGATCTCAGTGCCTGACCGCTGCTCTTTCCATTATAGAGCAGCGAGGTGAATGTAAAGTAAAAACTCCGTAAAGATACGGGTTTCACTGGGTTACTGCTGCGTAGTAACGGCGTTGATCTACTCTGCTTATGCGTCAGGGGAGGCAGGCTGGTCAGGACGTGTTTCATAATTCGCACGGTCCATACTTATGTCGTTTCAACCGGGGCTAAGGCCCTGCGGCTAATTGGTCGCTTCTGCGGTCCCTGGTCCATAAATGAGGAAAAGGGCACCGTATCGGCGTGTTTTGATGCTTGCCGGGAGAATGTTCTGGGAATCACAGGATAGATCGATTCTGTTTGAGCACCGGTGCGGAAAGTGCAGCTCGCCTGAGTGGTGCCTATGCGTAGGATGCGCGGTTCAACTGTATTTTTTCTTGAGCTTGTTGTAGTAGGTGTCGAGTTCTTCATCCGACATGTTTTCAATCTCCTGGATGGATTTATTGAACTCCTGGTTCAATTGATACTTGCTGGGGATTTCGAGGCCCATGATTTTATCGATGCGTTCGCGGGCGCGGATGCGTTCGTGGTTGGAGGCGTCGGGATGTTCGATGATGGAGCGGTAAAAGAAATAGGAGTCGGCGCGGTGCTGGTCCAGATCCTGTTCGAGGAATTCCCGCATTTCGCGGCGGGCGCGATTCACGTAGCGCGTGACGGAATGGCGGCTGAGACCGTATTCGGCGGAGATGGCCGTTTTGATTTCGGAGGTGAAGCGGCCCAGGCCGATCATTTTCTTGATGAGCCGGACGATGACGGTCTGTTCGTCCTGTGTGAGATATCTGCGGGGTGAGGGTGTGGTAGTGGATTGTGGGGATTCCTGATGCATGATTGTGTTCCTTTCTGAGTGGTGAGGCTTATGAGTTCCGTCCGTTTGTTGAATGTTGAATTGAGGGGAATCATCAGAATGTGTGCCATTACCTGGCGAAGCGCAGGTCACACTTGCGGGCGACCACACAGGGTCGCCCCTACGCCTGGATTCCCATTGATCAGGTTGTCCCGCGCCTGGTGTCACAGCAGCTGGAATCGTTTCTCGCCAGGCGGGCGGACACATGGGTCCGCCCCTACTTTGACTGACACGGGAGTTCGTTGTTTTGTCTGTCAGTGTTGCTCATCTTGTGGAAGGGCGCGCGGGGGTCAAGGGGGATTGTGCTCTGATTTCAGGGGAGGGGGTGATGAGATGTGGACGAGATCGTTTTCAATTGCGTTGAAAGTGCTGCGAGATGATTTGAAATTGCGGGGCACAGATCGCAGTGGTTCATTTTGTTCCGGTGAAGATCGGGAAAAATCGACGACGATTCAGGTGAATCTGAGTGACTTGTGCGCTGTGTTTCGGTGCACGCATCATCCGCCTCGCGCGCGAAGCACAATTGCACAAGAATATGGTTCGGGAAGTACGGATCAAGGTCAGTCTGAGCAGTGAATTCAGGCGTGCAAACGGGGAAGTTCAAACCTGTTCATAGTGTGGATCTGTCAGCTGTTTGAAATGAAGGATGTGTATTCAGGAGAAGAGTTTATGGAAATTTTATTCGCGAAAAATGTGTGAAGCAGTTATGATGGCCGTGTTAATAAATTATGAATCAGAATACGAATTCGAAATAGTGAAGGCGGGCCAGTCATGCGAATTCTTGTAGGTTGGGATAATCCCCAGGAGTGTGAGCTGATCTCCATGTATCTGGGGGTGAGTGAGAACGAAGTCAGGATCTGTGCGACGCCGGAGGAGTTCCTCCAGCAGGCGGCGACACAGGATGAATGGGACATCATTCTGATGTCGATCACGAGTCCTGATCCTCAGACGGCTTATGACAACTTTGAGCAGGTGCGACAACAGCATCTGGATACGCCGATCGTGGGGGCGTGCCCCGGCCAGGATACGTTTCATCTCGCCCGCTTTCTGACGGCGGGGATGCGGGCTTACATCATCCGCGATGACGGCGGTGACTTCATGTTCCTGATGGAAGTGACGCTGGAGAGCGTGGTGAATTCGGTCAAAGCGGAACGCGAGCGATTTGTGGCAGAGCGATTGCGCGAAGAGGTGGAGTCGGTGCGGAAGCTGCAGGAATCGATCATTCCGACGAACATTATTTCTCCAGACCGATTTGATGTGACTGCGCGGTATGAATCTTCACAGATCCGCGTGTTTGGCGGACAGCCTGTGACGCTGGCTGGTGGTGACTATTACGATGTTTTCATGCTGGACGATGAGAATCTGGTGCTGCTGGTGGGCGACGCCTCGGGGCATGGGATGAAAGCCTGCATGTCGATCATGACGATGCATACGCTGGTGGGAATGATCCGTTCGAACCGTTACCTGGATACCGCGGCGTTCGTGAAGGACGTGAATAACCGTTTGTGCGAACAGGCGATTGTGAATGATGACGGCGGCTTCATTACGCTGCTGTACGGGATTCTGAATTCCCGGACGAATGAATTTCAATGGACGTCTGCAGGGGCGCCGATTCCGATTGTGCACGAGCTGGAAACGAACCAGATTTATGAGCTCGGCACACTGGATGATGGCGGGTTGCCTCTGGGGATTGTTCCGGATGTAGACTACGACGTACATACGTCAAAAATTCCGCCCGACAGTCGGCTGCTGATTTTCACCGATGGTCTGGCGGAAGCGTTTCCCGGTGAGAAGGAGCAGTTCGGCGAATTCGGCATTCCGGGAATCATGCAGTCTCTGCAGGAATCCCGCTCAACCTGCCTGGACTCGGCACTGGAAAACCTGTTTCGGGATTCGAATGCATTTACGGACGGTTCAGGAAGACATGACGACACATCTGTTGTGTTATTGGGACGAAAAAACTAGAGTTCTGATATTCGTCTCGCGCAACTGAAACGATCACCGTAAATTGACAGGTACAGGGAACGTATATCAATGGCAGCTGATGCAGAGCTGAATCTTTCGTTTATCGAGAAAAAACTGGGGACTGTCGGGCGTATCTCCTATTATGCAGGGCTGGTCGGGCTGTATAGCCTGATCCCGCTGATTAAAAATGATTTGGGCTGGTTGCATCGATTTGGTTTTGATGAAGAACAGATTCATGCGATCGAAACCTTTGGCGACTTCTCATCGAGTCTGCACGGAATCATCGGTCTGGTGCTGGGTTTGCTGCTGGTTTTCCGGACGAACAGCTCCTATTCGCGCTGGTGGGAGGCCCGGAAACTGTGGGGTAAGCTGGTTAACATCAGCCGAAATATGGCGATCAAATTTCGCGAACTGACGAACTTCACCAAGCAGGAATTAAGAGAACTTGCAGATCTGCTTGTCGCTTTCCCGGAAGCGTTACGGGATCACCTGCGTGAGGATGACGACTTCTCGATGTTTCCGGAACTGGAACAGATTGATCCGCCTCCGCGTCACATTCCGGCGTATATCGCGGACCTGATTTATCGCAGGGTAATCAGCTGGAAGCGGACGGGGATGATTGATGGTGACGAGCTGCGGATCATCGATTCTGAGACCCGCGAGCTGATGGAGATTTGTGGGGCGTGCGAGCGGATTCGTCGTACGCGTTTGTCTCCTTCGTACCGGACCTTCGTCAGACACTGTATTACGCTTTATTTGGCGACGCTGCCCTGGGGCCTGGTGGAAGACTTCAATTACTGGACGGTGCCTCTGACGGTGATCATGGCGTACTTCATGATCGGGATCGAGGTGATCGCGCATTCGGTTGAAGAACCGTTTGGTCTGGATGAAGACGACCTGGATCTGGATGGTTTGTGTATTACGATCCGTTCGACGGTGAATGAAATTCTGGACCGGTTCGGTAAACAGGAACAGGCGTAGTTTAGAACTACGGATTGTTCACAAATGAACTCGGAAGAATACAGGCTGGTGCGGTTTGACCGTGTCAGCCTGTTTTAGTTGCTTTTCCTGACTTGCTGCATGAAGTCAGAATAGGCGTGCCAGTCGGGGTCGTGCTGGGAGTGAATCTGGATCGGCAGCGTGGGGAGTTCTTCCACCGCTTTGTTGAAAACGGCGAGTGCTTCTTCCTCGTTCCGAACGTACCACTGCCAGTGACAGACCTGGTTGCCCGTGATGAGCATCGTGAGGTGTCCCAGGCCGTTTTCCCCCCAGAGGTTGACGAGCAGTTCTTCGAAGTGGCTCATCTGCTCCCGATCGAGGGGACCGGGGAGCTTGCTTTCGTTGGCCGACTGGTAAGGCCAGACGATCTCCACGCGGTCCGGAAATTCGCTGGTCTTGATGCCCAGCGGGATGTGGGGGAGCAGACGAAACAGAACGGTCACGCCTTCTTCGACTGCGGTTGCAGTGAGCCATTCCTGTTCGGGTGGCTGCTGGTTCAACTGGCTGCCTCCTCTGATTTAGGCTGTGTCAGCAGGGAGACGAGGATCAGCGTCAGGAAGCCGAGCGGAATCGTCACCAGACCAGGCTGGCTGAAGGGGACGATAGCGTCTTCGGGTTTGAGTCCATAGATGCCTTTGTAGGAATCGGCACTGAGCAGAATCCAGGCGAGCGAAGAGATCATGCCGACAAAGATCGCGGCGGTGATACCCTGCTTGGTGGTTTTGGGCCAGAAGAGCAGCATTACCAGAGCGGGCAGGTTCGCGGACGCAGCGACACTGAAGGCCCAGCCGACCAGGTAATTCACGTTGAATTCCTTGAAGAGAATCCCGAGGATAATCGCGATCAGACCGACGACGACCGACGCGATTTTAGCGATCCGCACTTTGGCGAAGTCGTTCATTTCGATTTTCATGAAGCTCGACATCAGGTCGTGCACGACCGCACCACTGGAAGCGATGATCAGTCCGCTGACGGTTCCCAGCACGGTGGTGAAAGCGATTGCAGAGATGATCGCGAAGAGCCAGTCGCTGATGCTCTTGGCGAGCAGAGGAGCGGCCATATTGGAGTTGGTGACATCCATGGCACCGCTGGTCATGGCGCCGAGCCCCATGAAGAGCGTGAGGATGTAGAAATAGCCGATGCTCCCGATACCGACGATGGTACTCTTACGGGCGCTGGCCTGGTCTTTCACGGTGTAGTAACGAATGAGAATGTGCGGCAGGGAGGCGGTTCCGCAGAACAGGGCCAGCATCAGCGAGAGGAAGTTGAGTTTGCCTTTCAGATCGGAACCCCGGATCCCGGCGAACTTGGGATGGTTGCCCGGGCTGAGGACTTTCTCGCCTGAGGTTGGCTTGGGGAAGTAGATCGTCAGGTCTGCGCCGTCTTTCAGTTTGACGGTATCGGAGCCCCAGAGGATCACTTCACTTTTGCTGAGCGTGCTGAAGAACTCGGTGAGCCCCAGTGGACCGGTTTCTTTCTTGTCATCCGGCAGCTTGCTGATACGGCCGACCGGGTAGAAGTCGGTTTCCCCTTCGCCGGTTCCCTGAGGGAGGCCGTTGATGATGATCTTACCGTCCGCTGTTTTTTCCTTGTACTGTGTTTCCGAGAGGAAGTACTGCTGCTCTGCGTTTTGAGTCAGTTTCCAGTAGGACGTTTTGTCGACGCGGGTCAGCTGCAGGTAGCCTTTGTCTTTCCAGGGGCCTTCGTTGAGCGGGGTCAGGGAGTCCTGTTCGGTCAGGCCGAGTTCATTGTTCCAGTGTTCAATGTCATCGCTGGCCGCAGGTCCGAGGATCTGGAACTGGTGCGTCGATTTCCCGTTATTCACCGGATCGGTAGAGAAACCGCGCTGCAGAATCAGGACGGTGAGCAGGGTACTGAAGACAACGAGCAGCGAGCCTTTCAGGAACTGCACGTAGGTGGTGCTGACCATGCCGGCGGTGACGACGATGATGATCACGATCGTTCCGACCAGCAGCACGCCGACGTAGTGCGGAAAGCCGAGCAGGGGAGTGATCAGTGCACCGGCGCCGACCATCTGAGGGATCAGATAGAAGATACTGACGGCCAGGGTACTGATGGCGGCGGCCAGTTTAATACCCCGCGACTGGAAGCGGCTGTCGAGGGCATCGGCAAAGGTGAAACGCCCCATGCGTTTGAGGGGTTCCGCGATCACGAACAAGGCGACTATCCAGCCGGCCAGGTAACCGATGGAATACAGGAAGCCATCGTAACCGTAGAAGGCGATCATCCCGCAGATTCCCAGGAAGGAAGCGGCGGAGAGGTAGTCACCAGCGAAGGCGACGCCGTTAATGAACCAGTGAATGCCACCCGAGGCGGCGAAGTATCCCTTGGCCGATTTCGCTTTCGCACCGAGCCAGAAACTGAGTCCGAGGGTAATGGCAACGATCACACCAAAGATGAGGACCGCCATCAGAGAGGGTTCGTATAGCATTATGCGTCCTCCTGATTGCTGGAACCAGAGGAGGCGACATCATTGCGGCACATCCAGCCATAGATGATGGCGAGCACAAAGGCAGCGATGATCAGCGTGAAGCCGTAGACGATGGCCAGGTTGAGTCCGGCGAAGACCACAACTTCCATTTTGGCTGGTGAGAACGTATTCAGAAAAACGAAACCGCCATACAGCAACAGATAAACGGTAAACAGGATTAAGCCCAGTCGCGTATTGCGAGAGATCGTCTCGTGGTTTTCCTGTTCTCCCGGCTCATTCGGGCCGTGATCAAAACCTGCCATAAGAAGTAAACCCTTTGAGTTGAACGCTATAATCGGGGTTGATCAGTCAGAAGTGTCAGATCAGATATTAAAATAAGGAAAGCCTATTCAACCCGGAATCGGGCGTGGAATCAACTGTCATCGGAGACGAGGGGCAAAGAAATGAGAATCTACTGTTAATTTTCGGGGGGATTCGCGACAACGTCTGTCCGTCTGTTTCAGGGATTGACGCCTGGGGGAAGGGGCAGAAAATGTTTTCGATTCGCTGCCAGTTTTTTGGGGCCGATGCCTTTGACCTGCAGTAGATCATCGATTGAGCGAAAAGGACCGTGTACCTCGCGATAGTCAACGATGCGTCTGGCTAAAACAGGTCCGATCTGCTTGAGCTGGGCAAATTCCACCCAGGTCGCCTGATTGATATCAAGCTGATAATCGTAAGGCAGCGGAGTCTGTTTCTCAATTTCGAGTGGCTCAGTTCCCCAGCGGGACAGTCGCGCCAGATGCAGGATTGAGAGGCAGAGAATCACTATCAGTAATACACCTAAAAAATACTGATCGCTCCGGTGCAGTCCCAGAAAGGCCTGCGGCGTTGATTCTTCCGGGGTCTGGTTTTCCATCCGCAGGCTGCCTGAATCTAGGATGCTGTTGGGACTGGTGATCAGTTCATGGGGAATCAGCGGGAAAAAATGTCGGTACACACATCCGTTGTAAGTCTTTGTGGGTGAATATTATGTGTCAGTACAATCTCTGCACAGAACTGCCGACTTCTATTTGACCTGATCTCCCGTTATCCATAGAATGAATTGAATAAGAACCTGTCTTTTGAATCGTGAGAACAACTGTTTACGTTCAGTTTACAGTTACAACAAGATAATTCCAACGCCGAGGGGGTCCTGTGAGAATGTCATTCGTCAGCATGCAAAATGGTCAATGGAAGCGTTCGCTCTTTACGTTTCTCTCAATGGTACTCCTGACTTCCAGTGCCGTGTTCGCTCAGAGTAAGGATGTGAAAGGCCCCCCGAAGCCGCAGGAGTTGACCCTGTCTTCGCAGGGAGGCTGGCCGATTGCGATTACTTATTATGAATCGAGTAACGCAGCGGATTCACCGGTCGTCGTTCTGTTGCACGGTAAGGGAGGCAGCAAGCGGGCCTGGGACAACGGCTTTGCTCCGGTCCTGCAGAAGAATGGCTACGCGGTTGTGTCTGTCGACCTGCGTAAGCATGGGAAGAGCCAGCCGAATGCTCCCGGTGGAGGTAACCAGAATCAGAAGGGGGGCAGAGGGGATAATCTTTCTGCACTGGATTACAAAGCGATGGTTGTGTTCGACATGGAAACCATCTGGAAATTTCTGTTCGACGAACACCAGAAAAAGCACCTCAACATGCAAAAGACAGCCATCATTGCTTCTGACATGAGTGTGCCAATTGCTTTGAACTACGCGTTACTGGACTGGGGCAAAGTACCCTATGACGACGCCCCCGTGCTGGCAGCCAAGACTCCCAAAGGCCAGACCGTCCGGGCGCTGGTGCTGATTTCACCTGAATCCCGCGTCAAAGGGTTGACTTCTTCACAGCCTTCCGTGAGTCTGAAAGAACCCGTTTTCGGTATCAGTTTCTTTGTCTGCAGCAGTTCAGGTGATTCTTACGATCGCAATTATACTGAAAAGCTCTTTTCGCAACTGACCTCAGCTGCGAATTCCAAGGGGAGAATGTACAAGGAATCTTACCCCGGAAAGTTGAGAGGTACCGACATGCTGGGGAAACGGCTGGGACTGGAAGTCGATATTCTCAAGTTCCTGGATGCCCACCTGAAGAAGCTTCCCGGTGACTGGTCGGATCGTCGTCCCCGGTATGACCGTGATGAGTAGAGCTTGAGTAATAAAACAGTTCGTGGGAGAAGTCTCCGACCACAATTTATGGTTCAACCAGATAGAGATGTTCCCAGGCTGCCTGTTATCAGGCAGCCTTTTTTTGTGGGATTGCAAGGACGTCTGATTCTTCGGTTTCTGAATCTTCATCCAGTGAATTGAGCGCGATTCGCTCTGAGAGCAGTGCCATCTCGGCTCGAATCGCTTCCATTTCGTGCTCTTTTTCGATGAGCATTTCTTCCAGCCGGGCGATCCGTTTTTCCGGGTTGCGATGCAGGAACCGGTTCACGATTTCCAGTATCAGCAGGGCCCGATAGAGCTTCATCACCAGGCTTTTCAGGCGGAAGATCCGTGCAGAGCGTGCGAGTTGCTGAAGTCGCAGCAGTTTACTGGTGGTCGTGAAAAATCGCAGAAACGCAACCATGGGCAGGCAGATGACAGCCAGATCGATCCAGTGTTTGCGGCAATAATCCAGTCTTTTCTGCTCGATGGAAATCATGATAATGAATTCCAGTGTGAAGGCGAACCAGATGAATCCGGTGGCGATCGCTGTCATGTCGGCCAGCATGGGACTGGCCTGGATCTGTTCCGACCAGTAGTGCTCGGCGGCAAACAGTGGTAAGACGAGCAACGCGATTAACAGCATGGGAGCGGAAAACGTTTTGCGAACCCGTTTACAGAACTGTTTATCAACTTCGCTCCAGGCGAGGAGCGGAAACCAGATTGCACGACCGCTCATCTGGTCGCGGGCTGTAATGCGGAGAGGAGGAACCAGACAGTAGAGCAGGTTCAGTTTCCAGCGGGGACTTCCCAGCGCAAGATGTACCATGGCTTCGATCATGAAGCAGGGGTAGAGCAGGAACAGACTCCACTCGCAGATTAAGAGTGGGATTCCCTCTGACTCCAGATTCTTCAGGTGCAGAAAGCCGGCGAAAAAGGCCAGGAACAGAATTGAAACCGTAAACATGGGAGCGGCTGCAAACTGATCGACTTTTTTGGTGTACCGGTTCATCGTGTAAATCGCTCTGACAGATAGAACAATGGCTGGTGAATTTCGTGAGGGGAGGCGGCTTTATATTGGATATCGGCAGAAGCGCCTATTCAGAATAATCCGAACAGGCCTCAACCTGATTTGAGGTACAAAATCAAAATGATAACATTCGATTCAAGTTTCAGTTCGAATATATACTGGTCAGGCAGTTTGGATTGCGTCTGATGCCGTTAAAGTTTGCGCAGTTGAAGAATGGGTCTTGTGTATCAGTCTGATTTGTAGATATGATATCGTAAATGTTACATTTATGGATGGTGGTGTGTTGCGTAAATGATATTTCTGTTTGGCGGGTGAATGTTGTAAGTGTTTTCTATAGTTTGTGATAGGTGTGTTGTTGTTTGTTGGTGTAGGCTGAATGGCACGGCGAATGCATTAGTGGAAAGTCACCACGAGGTGGTTTAAATGACATCAGTTTAATGACTTTCACGAATGTGGAGAAATCGCAATGAAACGTTTATTTCCAACGCTTGCAGTTTGCCTGGCAGCCATGGTTATGGTCTCTGAAAAATCTGAAGCAGCTGAGTTCAGCAACACCAGTCTGACTCAGCCGGTGCAGACCGCTTACAATCCTTCTCAGCCGGGCAGTGGTGTGGTCGATGTTCTGACTTTTCCGTTCCGAGCTCTGTCAGCACCATTTCAGTCACAGCCGCGGCGGGTGGCTTACCAGCCTTACTACGGTTCAGCCAACTACGGTAACACCAACTGTGTGAACGGCCGATGCTATACGGGCTCAGGTTACTGCAGCTCCTGTACGACCGGTAACTGTCCTACTGGAAGCTGTGCGACTGGCAACTGTGGGATCAACAACTGCCCCGGTGGTAACTGTGGGATTTCACAGTATCGTTACCCTGTGCAGAGTTACCCCAGCTATAACACTCCCAACTGGAATACCCGTCCCCAGTACCAGACCTACCGTCCGGTAGCTCAGCCCGTCTATCGTAGTGCGGTACCTGTGTCGACCAATTCAATCCGAAATGATCCGTTTTTCCCTTAAGCGGCTGGCGTGATTGATACAAACCAGGTTCCTAACTACAGGATATACAATGTGGTTAAGTAAAAACTGAGCTGCGGGGTACTCTCGCAGCTCAGTTCTCTTTTGTGAAACAGGTTTCGCTGAAAATATTCTGGGGAAACCTGTTTTGACTGTTAAAATGACTGCAACTGACAAACAATTTATATGTAAACTGAGTATTAATGGAACAGGAGATAAAACTTCTGTTATTTCGAAGTTAATCTGAAGATGTGATGGATTCCCCGGTTCACAGCAGGAATTGCAAAAAGGGATGATCATTCTCTGGAATGACGTCGAAAGTATATTAAGTGAAGATATTCTGGTTAGGTATTTCAGCAGGGACTCGTATTCACAATCTGGTTTCTGCTGTTAAGATAGAGATAAATAACTGTGTTGGACTGAGAGCAACAATTGCTGTTCTGACGCTTGGGAAAGCAATTCAAAGTTTTCAGACATCGGAATCAACACAGTGCAAGTGAGGATCAGGTAATAAATGGGTCGCGAATTGGTACACTCACTCAGCTCCCCGATACATTCAATGCATACATTTTCCTACGGAGCAATTCCGCAGGATAACGGGGTTCTGTTTTCTGTCTATAGCCGTTCAGCCACTGCCATGTGGCTGCTGTTGTACAACCACGTCGATGACACGGAGCCCTCCGAAGTCATCCGCTTCAATCAGGAATATGGGCGACTGGGAGACATCTGGACTGCGTTCATTTCCGGGATCGGTCCGGGGCAGTTGTATCACTTCCAGGCCGACGGTCCTTATCAGCCGGAAATCGGACAGCGCTTTGATAAGCGGGCTCGTCTGATTGATCCTTACGCCAAGGCGCTGGCTGGTAATTTCCAGCCTTCACCGGACGGCATTGTGCGGCCACCGAAATGTGTGGTCGTCGATGATCAGTTCGACTGGCAGGGAGACCGTCATGTACGGCACCATCTGGCGGACACGGTTGTGTATGAGATGCACGTCCGTGGTTTCACCAATTCAGACAGCAGTGAAGTCGATCACCCCGGAACTTACCTGGGTGTGATAGAGAAAATTCCTTATCTGATTGATCTTGGCGTGACGGCCGTCGAACTGATGCCGATCCACGAATTCCCGATGAATGAAGCCGACGGCACTTTCACCGATCATCAGAACTACTGGGGCTACGAGACGCTGGCCTTCTTTGCACCGCACCGCGGGTACGCCACCAGTCGAGAACCGGGCGCTCAGGTCCGCGAGTTCAAGGAGATGGTAAGGGCACTGCATGAGGCGGGGATCGAGGTTATTCTGGACGTGGTATTCAACCATACTGCGGAAGGAAATGAGAACGGCCCGACTCTGTCTTTCCGCGGACTGGAAAACCAGGTGTATTACCATCTGGAGCAGGGCGGGAAGTACTACTCTAACTACTCCGGTTGTGGAAATGCGATCAACGGGAATCATCCCGTGGTCCGCGAGATGATCTTCCACTGCCTGCGTTACTGGACCTGTAATTATCACATTGATGGATTCCGGTTCGACCTCGCTTCCATTCTAAGTCGGGACCGCAGCGGTCATCTGGTACCGAATCCCCCGTTGGTTGAGGCGATCGCCGAAGATCCGCTGCTGGCAGATACCAAGCTGATTGCAGAAGCCTGGGACGCCGCTGGCGCTTACCAGGTCGGTTCATTCTCGCATATCCGCTGGGCGGAGTGGAATGGCCGTTATCGTGATGACATCCGACGCTTCTGGCGGGGCGATGTGCCTTCACTGGGCGACTATGCGACCCGTATTTCCGGATCGAGCGATCTGTATCAGAAAACAGGACGCGAGCCGTTTCATGGCGTGAATTTCATCACAGCACACGACGGTTTCACGCTAAATGACCTGGTGAGCTACGAGCATAAGCACAACTATGCGAACCGCGAAGACAATCGTGATGGTGAAAACAACAACATCAGCATGAATTTCGGCGTGGAAGGTCCCACGGATGATCCTGCAATCAACGCGATGCGGGAACGCCAGATCAAGAACTTCCTCGCGACTCTCTTTCTGAGTCAGGGCGTGCCCATGCTGCTTTCCGGCGATGAATGTCGTCGAACACAGCGGGGGAATAACAACACTTACTGTCAGGATAACGAAATTTCCTGGTTCGACTGGTCACTGGTCGACAAGCATCGGGGTCTGTACCGTTTCTGTAAGGAGTTGATTCACTTCCGCCTGAATGAGCCTACGCTCCGCCAGCGGAACTTCCTGACCGGTCAATCCGATGGTGTTGAGAAACTGCCGGATGTCAGCTGGTACAACGTAATGGGAGAGCCGGTCAAATGGGAGCACGACAGGAATTGCCTGATGTGTATTCTGGGGGCGAAGCACTCCTCACGGCGTATCAAGGATGGTTCGGATCTGATGATCATGGTCAATACATCGCCCGATCCACAAGCGTTTGAGCTGCCGGATGGCATCAAGCCGAAGGCCTGGAGTCTGGTCATTGACACTTCGGCCCGGTCACCACTGGATATCTTCCCGAAGCGGGATGGAACGACGCTCTTCCCGCGCGTGGCCGTACTGCCGCCTCGCTCGCTGAAGTGCTATACGCGTAAAGTGGGACGCAGGTAAGATTCGCGTACTCCACCTGACTACTGTTACATGAGCTGGATTATCACAATGATGATTCCCAGCGGGATACACCAGTAGGCGAAGTAGTGCAGCTTGCCTTTCTCCAGCCAGCGTACGAGCAGCCAGAGTGCGACGATTCCGACCACTGCTGAAATTACGGCCCCTGCAGCCAGCAGGCTCAGGGGAGTGGTCAGGTCCTTGTTGGAGATAATCTCCGCAGTTTCCAGGATGGTCGCTCCCGAAATAGCCGGGATCGCCAGCAGGAAAGAAAAGGTTGCCGCCGACTGTCGCGACAGTCCCATCAGCAGCCCAGCCACAATGGTGCTGCCGCTGCGTGAGATCCCGGGAAGTATCGCAAATGCCTGTGCGAAACCGATCAGCAGCGCCTGTTTGTAGGTGATCGCGGTGTAGCTCTTATCGGTCTGTGGGATGCGGGGAATCATCAATAGAAATAGACCAGTGATGGGCAGCATGCAGCCCGCGAGCAGAGAGCTTTCCAGGTAATGCTCGGCGAATTTTTTCGCGGCCAGGCCAATCACGACGACCGGCAGCGTGCCAACGATTAAGAGGGGGATGACGCGCATGTCCTGGCTGAGCAGTCGAAAGATCGTCCGTCGGTAGAAAATCAGAATCGACAGTAGCGTGCCTGCATGCAGGACGATGTTTACGTCGGTCTGGTCAGACTGGATTTCCAGAAAGCTTTCAACGATGACCAGGTGTCCAGAGGAGCTGACGGGCAGGAATTCGGTGATTCCCTGAATGATCGACAGCAGGAACATTTTCAACCAGGTCATGAGTGTGTCTTTTCAATCGAGTAAGAGGCTGGAGTAGTGCAGGCAGCGTATTGGAACCGATTTACGTTGTTTTATCCAAGATCAATCTACGTCGAGAAATCGTCTGTTGAGGCGGGTGTGTAAGTCTTTTATATGGTGAATCTTAGGGTGTTGTGCTAGGGGGCAGCGTAAGTAGGAATCTCTAGAAAGAGTCAAAAAAACTCTATAACCGGGAATCGGAATCTTGTCAATTTGAGTCGACTTTAACGGTTGAACCGGTTAGTTCGACCCGCTATTGTGGTCGGCTATTGTTAATGACGTTTCGAAATGACTCTTTTCAAATTGTAACGGATCACAATGAATACGCTTATTCCAGCAACAATGGTGCTGTCGCTTTCTCTGGCACCAATGCAGGCCGTGGAAGTGCCTGCCATTCCTGAAAACGTAGTCAAGTTATTTCAAGTAGAAGAAGATGTTTCCAATCATCAGATTCTTCTGTTTACTGCCAGCTGGTGTCCAGCCTGTGTGCAGATGAAGAATAACGAATTTCCCGCGCTGCGAGACAAGAACTGGGAAATCGGCGAAGGTCAATCCAGCCACATTCGTCTGATTGACGTGGATCAACATCCGGGACTCACTGACAAGTACAATGTGCAGTCACTGCCCACACTCATTCTGGTTGTCGATGGCAAAGAAGTCAGCCGCTCCGGTTCACTGAATGCCTACAGCATCGCTGAGATGTTCTACAATCGCAAATAAGCTCACTGTGAGCTGAGATGTGACGCTCCCGAGCCGGCTTTTCCGGTCGGCTCACTCACTTTCCAGGCACCCAGGATCCGGGAAGAAGCGATTTCCGTCCGCAGGTGATGGACCTCGCCCCCCATGCGTACCAGGGAGTGTTGCAGGCTGTGAACCTGGCGGCATTCCTGCTCGAGATGCGGAAACAGTCCGTGTGACAGTTTCGCCTGGGCGAGTTCATCCGAAAGCTGGTTGATCTCCTGTTCCAGGCCGCGTTTGAGTTTGCGCGTGAACATCATCACCAGGAAGCCGGTCCAGATCAGGAAAATGACGCCGGCGGTTACGTAGAAATCAATAGGCAGAATCCGGGATTCATTGAAAAAGGAATCCATGAAGAAGTTTCTGCCGATGCGGACCAGGGCATAAATCACGAATGTCAGAAACAGGCTTTCGTAAACCAGACGCGTGAACCATCCCGAATTCTTGCGCGCCAGTTTACCGATGATACCATCGATCTTTGTGCCGGCATCACTGAGGAATTCTTCTTCGACGTGGGCGGCTTCGGTCTGCAGTCGTTCCAGCGAGTCGGTCAACTGTGGCTGGTTCTCCAGACCGGCTGCCTGGGTGTAGCCGTCAATCAGCAACTGAGATTCGCGTAATGTATTGTCATCCAGACCAAAGGAGCCGATGCGTTTCAGTCGATCTTCGGCGGCCTGTTCTTTGTGACGATCCCCCAGCCAGCGTGCGCCCTGCAGAGCGCCGATCAGCGCGACCTGGGCTGAGTTACGGGCGCGGAACAGGCTGGCGGATGCGATCAGATTTCCCAGGCCGTTATAAAGTCGGAGCATCATCGCAAAGGGGCTCGCTCCCCAGGAATCAGAAATGCTGGAGAGCAGTCTGCGTTCCCACAGATTGCGGCTGATCAGGAGTTCCGAACGAAGTTCCTGCGACATCTGGGTTGTGAGCGTCACGTGCTGCTGTTTTAAAAACGATTCCAGTTCGCGAAGTTCCGGGAGGTTTTGCTCAAACTTCTGCGCACAGTGATCGATGGCATGTTGAATCAGTTCCAGCAGATTGGCTCGACGAACCTGCAGGCGTTCGGACTTGCCGAGTTGCGTACTGAGAATATTCTGCAGGCTGGCAAATTCCGGATCGACGGGACGGTCTGCGAGCTGGTCTTCCAGGGCACGAACCGAATCGACAAAGTAGATTTCAGGAACTTCAAACTGTTGCGAGAGCTGTTCCCGCCAGTCGTCACGGATATCCTCATCCAGGCCAGCGTGGGTCTGGACGAAAATCAGGCGACGTCCAACAGCTGCCTCGCGTAACTCGTCCGAAACTCGTGCAGAACGGTATTTCTGCTGAGTCGAGGCATATAGCAGAATGTCGCAGAGCGGAATGATGTGCTGCAACCGGGTGAGATTGTTTTCTCCCTCGTTCTCTTCTGAGGTGTCTGGGTCTGGACAATCGATCAAAATGATGTTCCGCAACTGATCCAGAGGTTTCTGTTCCACCTGAAACTGGCTCAGATCGAGTCCCAGGCGGTCCAGGTCGGTATCGGGGTGAGCGATCAGCACCGGTTGAGTGGTGGTCGGACGCTGACGGCCTGAAGTCGTGCAGTAAGAGCCGACCAGGGCGTTGACCAGACTGCTTTTTCCGGTTCCGGTTCCGCCAAATGTGGCAATCACCAGCGGGGATTCCAGTCGGACCCGGAGCATGTCCAGACGGGGAAGCAGCTGTTGGATAACGGCCTGGCACTGCTGTGCCGTCCTCCAGCCGGTGGGCTTCTGGCTCCAGTTCGTGAGTTGCTGGATCAATCCATCCACGGCTGCCAGCATTTCTATCTGTGCAATTTCCGACGTAGGCATAAGTCACGAAGTCCTGTGTCAAATTCACTTTCACGAGGTCAGGGTCAGAGGGAGACCTGTAGTTGTTTCAGTTCCGTTTCCAGTTGGGCTGTCAGTTTCTGGACCGCCTGGTAAGCTTCACTCTCAGGTAGAGAAACTGCCGACTTTAACTCTTCAGGTAATGTTTTCAGCAAGTGTTCGCGAATGGCGGTCGCCAGCCATTCCGTCCGTTTCTGAGCAAAGACCGCATGGAATCTGCGAAACTTGGCTTCCAGGTAGCCCATGCCTGTCGCTGCGGTACTGCTGACTGCGGTCTCACCGAACGTGGTTGTTGCTGCACCGCCGGCAACATCGCCGGTGACGTTGACCACGGATTGAATCATGGTATCGGTCACAAGTTGTGTGCCCACATCACCCACTGCTCCGAAACCGACAAAGAACAGGCCGACGCTCAGTGCGGGACGACCAACGGCCGCCACGCGATCCAGTTGCTTGAGGAATGTGTAGTACTGGGGGCTCTCATCTTTGAAGAACGTCATTTCCCGGTCGACGAGTTCTTCGAGTTGACCATTGAAATCAAAGGCCGCGTGTTCCTGATGCAGAATTTTGAGCAGCTCTTCACGGGAGGTTCCTCGGAGCAGCGACTTCAGGCGGCTGGTGAGCAGTTCATTTCCCAGCTCACTGACCAGGGTCAGTCGATCGTAAATGCCTTCCACTGTCTGCAGGACCACCGACCACTCCTGCTCGCGGTACAGTTCCATGGGAGGACGTTTCTCCTCGGTGGTTAATGAATGCAGGTAGCGGACAGGCCAGAGAACTCCTTTGCCAATCGCGTTGTAGAAGCCGTGCACATGAGCGGACCAGCCTTCCCGTTGTTCCTGCCACCACTTGCGAATGGAATGCACGATGACGGTGTTCGGAACCAGCGGCCAGTTGTCAATCTCGGCCAGTTCATGTTCTGAGAGCAACTGGGAAGCCGCGAGAAATTCCTGACTCCGCGTTTTGATTTCCCGCAGATATGCAGGCACGCCGGTCGCCTGATTACTCAGGTAATACAGAGCCCCCTTGAGAGTGCGGACTTTGATTTCATCGAAATGCAGTTCTGAGAGGACCTGCATCAGGTTGAGGGCGGAATCGGTATCGGGCGTTTCCGCTGTTAATGAGTCGTCGCTGTTTTCTGGGGCCGGCTCGAACACGCGGCGATAAAAGGGGAGCTGCAGATTGTTGGCAGCCTGTCGGTCATTAGGGGCGATGAAGACCAGCTCAGGATTCACGCCTGTTTCCTGGCAGAAGGTGTTCAACCAGAGCGGCCAGTATTCTTCGTCTTCGGGTAGCTGGCACTGGTTGAATACCGTAATGATGACTTTCTCTTCCCGCGCGGCTTCGCGGAAGAACTGTTTGACGGCAGCGTCGTTGTATTTCTGTTGCGTGAGGACAGCGACCAGAACGTCGGCTGACTGGCGGATCCGTTCGGCCCGTTCCCAGTTGACTTCGGCGTCGCTGTCGATGTCCGGCGTGTCCAGCACCAGCAGATTGGGGGCCAGGCTCCCGCATTCCTGCCAGAATAGAAGGTGCTGTTCATCAGTTCTAAGCGGGTCCTCCGCTGACGACCAGGGGATCAGTTCAAACCCCTGGAAGACTTTTGACAGATTATGCCGGTCTTCAAACCCAGTAGGGACCAGGCAGACCGGGTGTTTCGTCTGAGAGGCCAGGGGGCTGATGGCACTGGACTGCTGGTTCACCAGATGGTTGAAGATCACACTTTTGCCGATATTGGTGCCGCCAACAACAGCCGCTACCAGGTAAATCTGGTCAGACAGCTGGGGAATCAGTTTCCGCTCCAGGATTTCAAACCATTCACGGCCTTCCAGGCCGGGGAGCTCCAGTTGAGCGGACTGCTGTTCCAGAACGCGCAGGGCGTCCCTGAGTTCCTGGGTTGTGGTGGAAAATGTATGCAGGGTAGATGACATGGTTGCTTTTCAATCGAGTCGCTGTGGAATGCCTTATTCCTGTATAGAGATACATTCGCAACAGTTGACAGATTCTTAACTTAAACCGGCTTTTCTGGAGTATATCGACTCGAGGCATTCAGGATGAGCCCAACTTCTTAGAACACCAGCTTCTAATTCGATTCAATTCACTGAATTACCGGTCGCATCGTTTGACGGGCGCGAATAACTCAGATAGGATCCATCCATTCGCACTCAGCGGTGTTGTCAGCTCAGAGTGCGCTTAATGATCTGGAATGCCATGACAGACGCCTTCATTAGATAAGTCTAATGATTGTATTCATTTAAGAACGTGACCCCTGGCAGGTCATGTGCCCTTTACATTAGGAGTTCAAAGATGTCGGAATTAGTCGTTAAAGATATTCTCGAAGCGGGTGTTCACTACGGCCACAAGACCAGCCGGTGGAACCCCAAAATGCGTCCTTACATTTATGGACGTCGTAACCAGATTCACATCATCGACCTGAAAGAGACTGTCCGCGGCATTCTGCGTGGTAAAAAGTATCTGGAACGGGTCGCTTCACAGGGCAGCCTGATTCTGTTCGTCGGAACTAAGAAGCAGGCACAGGGCCCGATTCGCGATGCAGCCAACGCTTGTGGTATGCCTTACGTGACCGAACGCTGGCTGGGTGGTGCTCTGACCAACTTCCGCACCGTTCGTAATCGTCTGAAGCGTCTGGAAGAACTGGAATCACTGGAAGAAACCGGTGAAATCAATTCCTACTCCAAGAAGATGCAGTCGACTCTGATGCGGGAAAAACGCAAGGTTTACCGTAACCTGAATGGTATCCGCACCATGAACCGCCTGCCCGAAGCACTGGTGGTTGTCGACCCAACCAAGGAAAAGAATGCGGTACACGAAGCCCACATCCTGGGAATCAAAGTTGTTGGCCTGATTGATACCGATTCCGATCCGGATGAAGTCGATCTGCCGATTCCAGGTAACGACGACAGCATTCGTTCCATCCGTCTGGTCATGAATCAGCTGGCTGCAGCCGTGGTTTCTGGTAAAGGCAATCTGCCGGATACCGGTAAAAAAGATGAAGATGAAGGCGGCGAAGAAGAACTGAAGCCGGTACCTTCTCTGTAATTTCGTGTCATTAAGAGACAGTAAGCGTGACTGCTGCTGTTCCGGTTGGTTAACCGGTCGGCAGCAGCACAGTGAATATCAACAATTACATCGGATTAGTATTAAGAGCAATTTCCCAGTGAATTGCTTTCGAAGGAGATGACTGACAATGGCTGAAATTACAGCTGCAGCCGTGAAAGCCTTACGCGAAATGACCGACCTGCCAATGATGGCATGCAAAAAAGCACTGCAGGAAGCTGGTGGCGATCAGGATAAAGCCATCGAAATTCTGCGTGAAGAAGCCGGTAAAATTCAGCTGAAGCGAAGTGATAATGCCACCAGTGAAGGCCGGATTACAGTCCTCTCCAGCGATGATGGTTCTAATACTGTCATGCTGGAAATCGTCTGTGAATCAGCGCCGGTTGCCGGTGGAGAAGATCTGACCAACTTCGCCAACGCCTGTGCCGCACAGCTGCTGGCTAACCCGGAAGTCAACACCGTTGAAGACCTGCTGAAACTCGACTCTGAAAAGACAGCTGGCAAAACTCTCAACGACGACTTCATGGATATGCTGAATAAGATCCGCGAAAAGATCGTCGTTTCTAAAATCGCACGAGCCAAAGCTCCCAGTGGCAGCTATGTGCACCATGACGGCAAGACCGGCGTTCTGTTTCAGGCTGCTGGTGAGACTGCAGACGCAGATCTGCTGCGTGGCGTTGCAATGCACATCGCCGCTTTGAAGCCAACTGTTGTTAAAGAAGACGAACTGGATTCTGCTGTTGTTGCAGAAGAGCGGACCCGTCTGGTTGACGAAGCAAAAGCAACAGGCAAGCCGGATAACATCATCGAGAAAATCGTTGATGGCCGGATGAAGACTTTCTTTGTTGAGCAGGGCGTACTGGTTTATCAGCCGTTTGCCGTTGATGATTCCAAGACCGTCAGCCAGGCTCTGGCAGAAAAAGGACTGGAAGCTGTTTCATTCACCCGTTGGGCGATTGGCGGCTAATAATATAAACTGAAAGACGCATGCGTGCCCCGGGCGCGCGTGCGTTTTTTTCTACACTGACTGCACTTAATACCCACTTTCAGCAACCTCTCTGACATCGAGGAATCCAAGGATGAACGATTCTCCTGCTCCCCTGTTGAAACCTGCCTACCAGCGTGTTCTGCTTAAATTGAGCGGTGAAGTTTTCTGCCGCGACGGAGAAGGGGGCATCAGCATGTCGGAGCTGGAATCCATTTCCGCACAGATCAAGCGGCTGGTTGACTCTGGAGTGCAGCTGGCGATTGTCTGTGGTGGGGGAAACATTCTGCGGGGTAAGCAGTTCTCCTCTTCCAGCGGATCGATCAACCCGGCCACTGCTCATTACATGGGGATGCTGGCAACTGTGATCAACGGTCTGGCACTGCAGGATGCTTTGGAGATGGCTGGAGTGGCAACTCGTCTGCAGACCGCTATCCGCATGGAAGGGGTCGCGGAACCGTTCATCCGAAGACGCTGCATCCGTCACCTGGAAAAAGGCCGCGTCGTAATTCTGGCTGCTGGGACAGGAAGTCCCTTTGTGACGACCGACACGGCTGCTGCACTGCGTTCGCGTGAAATTGACGCTGATATCCTGCTCAAAGCCACCAAGGTTGATGGCATCTATTCAGACGATCCTGAAAAGAACCCGCATGCCGTTCGTTTCTCGGAAATCAGTTACCAGGACGTGCTGCACAAAAACCTGCAAGTCATGGATGCCCAGGCCCTGCATCACTGCATGGAGCACGGCATTCCGATTCTGGTATTCAACTTCCGTAAGACCGGGAACATTGAGAAGGCTGTCGCGGGTGAGAATATCGGTACCCGCGTCATTCCGAACGCAGAAGCCAGCGAAGGTTAAACACTGGTTGAGCTGAGTTGTTAATGTCGACTATTTCTTTCTCAGAATAAATACGACATCTTCGGTACGAGAATCGATTTCGATGGTGAAATCCATCTCATACATGAAGTCGTAGAGTTCGACCACTTCCAGCTCAGGAACTTTGGACAGCAGCTTTTTGAACTGCGGTGCGGTATAGGTGCGGTAGTCCATCGTATCAAACAACTGGAACTGGCGCGACGGCGTGTAAACGTCGAACGTCATTTCGAGATGTTCGTTCCGCTTTTTCAGATCCGTCCAGATCGACTGCATGTGTGAGTTGATCTGCAGGTTTCCTCTCCGCGCTGACCAGCTCTCGCTCTGCATGGGTTCCCCTTTGGTGGGGGTCAGATGCAGTCCCAGGATATACAGGCCTCCGGGTTTCAGGGCCTCGGCCACGCATTTCAGATGATTTTCAGCTGCGGCTTCACTGGGCAGATGACGGAAGCTGTTAATCGTGTTGAAAGCAGCGTCCACGGGGCGTTTAAGTTTGAAGTCAGACATGTCACCCAGTTCTGCTGAACGGGGAAAACCGCCGCGTTCCAGGCGATCATTGCAGTATTTGATCGCATGCTGGTTGAGATCATTGCCGGCGACTTTGTAGCCAGCCTGGGCCAGTTTAATCAGCAGTCGCCCAGTCCCGCAGGCAGGCTCGAACAGGCTTTTGACTTTGCGTGTGGCATGTTTTTTAAAACAGTTCTGCAGAAAGTCAAATTCCGCTTTCCAGTCATCACCAAAGATCAGATCGTAGTATTTCGGATAGTCATAGAGATGGCCTTCGATGCGTTCCATGATTCTTTCTTGCTGTTCTGAGTCGTAGCCGATGTGTGAGCAATCGCAGTGTCTGCATAATTTGATCAATAAAAAAAGCCTTGAGCAGTCGTTATAGTCTGCTCAAGGCTGATGTTCAACCAGTGCCGGTTTAAATCAGATTTTTAATTTTCTAATCTGAGGAGCACGTGGTCTCTGTTTCGCTTCGACCACGTCGCCGGGGCCATGTACGAAGTCGATCGATGGGTTTTCGCCCAGACCAACATAGAGCGACAGAGTGTAGGTTTTGAAGAACCCGTTCCAGGTATATTGCTTCATTTCCTTGCACATATGAGTGTAGCGGTCAGCAGGCAGAGTGCTGATGCTGGGAGAACCTGAAATGAACGGAGTGATGTCAGACATTCTCAGGTCTTTGTTGAGATCGAGCTTAGCAGCCTGGGCTTTCTGCAAAGCAATCTCGGTCTCATGTGCGTAAGTCTGGGCATAAAAATCAAACATCGCCAGACAGAATAAAATCACACCAGCAGACCAGATAATGGTTTTTAAAATCGACTGAAATTGTGTCTGGTGGTGAGCAGTTGTGGATGGATACAGTGGGCGCGCTTCAGGCGCATCAATAGTGATCGTAGACATCTTCGTGAGCCTTTCTAACTGTCCTACATAAGGTGGGTGTAGGTTAAAGGTGGGAAATCAAAGGCATTTCTCAAGTGGTTTTAGGCGGGAACGTGTAACAAAGCTGGGCGGATAGTACCTCCTGAATGTTAATGAGACAAAGTCGATGCGTTAAATTCTCAAGAAACTTTCCAGTTTACCGATCAGTTGCGCCTGATCATGCGATAAGTACAGCTTCGATAGGATTATCTTAGGTAATCAGGCTGGTCTTTGACAAGTCATAATCAGAAAACCGGGCAAATATCTGGTCTGATGTTTACAGGTCGTTGTTCAGGTCGAGATCATCAAATTTCTTGTCTTTGACCATGAACTGTTTCAAATCGAATTTCCCTTTGAGCTCTGCGTCGATCAGTTGCAGACGCATTTCAATTTTGTGCAGCCTCGCTTCTAAAGCGGGATGAAATACAGGTTTATCCGGTTTGGCCAGGCTGCGGGGAACCTTGGGGTAGCCCAGTTGACGCTGCAAAGCCGCGAACATATACAGGGGATCCCGGTTGCGGTTGGCCTTGGCAATCCGTCCGTCCTGCACGCTGAACAGAATTGGGTACGAAGGCTCAAAGTCTGCGTTCCCCGGGATGCGTTTCTGTTCATCGACAAAATGCTGGGATCTTAAATAGAGTAGATCTGCAAAATCGACCGAGCCCAGCTGGATCTTGAGTTTGCGAATCCATTCCGCCCAGTCGGCGTTGTACTGTGTGTCCTGGGAGATTGCTTCCAGGCCGAGATGATAGCCCAGCCGGTTGCGCGAGATGCATTCAAACTGATAGATAAACAGTCCGGCACTGCTGGAGTTTTCTGAGCGGTACTCGGCCTCACGTTCCAGAACCATCAGTGCCGTCTTCTGATCAAACTTGGATTTCTCTTCCTCGGCACTTTTGAGAATGAACGCCTGAAAAGGAGTGAAGTAATGCGAAAGCTTCTGCATTCCGTCAGAGATACGACCGGTGAGCAGTAACTCCCCTTTCAGAAAATCAATCGCCATCGGCAATTTCGTCGTTGCCAGAATCTCTTCGTAAATCGTCGCCAGGATTACTTGTGAAGGGACCGCGTCTTCCAGTCGCTCGCGATAGTTACGGAAGAAGTAGACCTGTTCGATGTATTCTTCACGATCCAGGGGCTGGTGTTTCATTAATGACCGTTCGTGTTTCTGATCTGACATGCTTCTGTACCCAAAGAGGTTTCGTCCATTATAGGGAAACAGCGTCGGTGGGAGTCAAAAAGATTCCGGTTTTTGATCGCGATTCGGACTGTCCAGAAACGACTGCAGGATGATCTGAGCGGCCAGTTTATCGAGGTAGGCTTTTCGTTTGTTCCGACTGATGTTCATATTCATCAGGAATTCCTCGGCAGTGGCGGATGAATAGCGCTCATCCCAGTAGCGTACCGGAATCCCGGCAAACTCACTGATCCAGTCGCCAAATCGGCGGGCCTCTTTCGCTTTCTGGCCCTCATCTCCGCTCATGTGAACGGGCAGCCCGACTACGAGTCCCTTGCACTGGTACTCCGTGATGATTTTCTGCAGGTGCTTCTGGTCCTGCTCGACAGACTGCCGCGTATAATTATCCAGCGGGCTCGAAATATTCTGTTCTGCCGTCGAGATCGCAATGCCAACCCGTTTGGTACCGTAGTCCAGGCCCAGCAATCGGCCCTCCGTGGGGAACTCAGATTCGACCGTTCCCTCTGTCTCAGAGGTATTGTTCATAACCTCGCTCCTTCAAGGCGTTCACCAGATCTTTGATCGCTGCTTCATCATCTCGCGGGGCGATCAGTGTTGCGTCAGGCGTATGTACAATCAGGGAATTGCTCACACCGAAAGTCGCCACCAGATGATCGTCTGTCGTGCGAATGATGCAGTTCGATGTTTCAATTCCGCAGTGCAGACCCACTACCGTATTTCCCTGCTCATCTGAGGGGAAATACTTCTGCAGCGTACTCCAGTTGCCGACATCGTCCCATTCAAATTCAGCCGGCACAACTGCCAGCGTTGTTTTCGAGTGTTCCAGAACGGCATAGTCGATTGATATGGAGTTCATCGCACTAAACTCGGCTGTGAGAACCGATTCATATTCAGCAGAACCAATGGCGTCTGCAATACGATTCAACGCTGCGTACATTTCCGGTTCCCGATGTTTGAGGGATTCCATTATCGTCTGTGCTTTCCAGACGAAGATGCCACAGTTCCAGAGATATTCACCACTGTCGAGATACTGTTGTGCGGTTTCCAGATCCGGTTTTTCTTTGAAAGCAGCGACTTGCATCGCCGGCCCTGTTTCCTCGTTGATTCTCGTACCTGTCTGAATATATCCGTACCCGGTTGCAGGTGCATTCGGGGGGACTCCAATCAGAACCAGACGTTCAGGCTCCGCATTCACCAGATCGACTGCATGCTGGATTGTCTGTTGAAAGCCAGACGCGGGCTGAATCACGTGATCCGAGGAAACGACCAGCATGATTGCTTCGGGATCCTGTTTCAGCAGATGAATGGCAGCCAGCCCGATACAGGGGGCTGTGTTTTGGGGGGCGGGCTCGACCAGAATATGATCCGCCGTCAACTGGGGAAGTTGTTGCTGGATTTCCGGTGCCAGTGTCGCATTGGTGGCGATCCAGGTCTGCTCAGCTTCCGAAAGTGGTCGACAGCGACCGACGGTCTCCTGGATCATCGTCTCCTCGCCGATCAGCTTGAGCAGTTGCTTGGGCATCGCTTTGCGACTCTGGGGCCAAAAACGCGTACCGCTTCCCCCCGCCATGACCACCGTATGCAGCATATTCGTTTCTCCAGATACGAAACCCTGCCAGCTCAGGCTGGCTACGGGCGGTTATTCTCCGAGGTAGAGGGGGCCATTGATTGTCAGGTCCGCGGGAACTTTCGATTTGAGATCCTCAGCGTCAAGGGCGAGCAGCGGGCTGATTTCAACCGGACAGTCCCCAGGCACTTCAACTCCGCAGGCTGCGAGCCATTCCACGGCGATCCGATTCAGGGCGGCATGGACGGTCGCGGGCGAATCCTGGCCTTCGGCGTTTTTCAGAGGATTGAACTCTCGTTCCCGATCGATTTCATAGACCAAAACGGTATCCGCGACCGGCAGTACATCGAAAATGAATCGTTCAAATTTGATGGCATTCGGCGCCTCAGGTGTAATCTGTGAACCGGAGGCATCGATATGCGGAACTTTCTTATTGGCCCTGTGGAACGGGAACTGATCGTCGTTGTCCGCAATCTGTTCCAGGAAATCACGATTGAAGACATGGATCGCCGTGCTCCCGGCCCAGTGCAGTAACTGTCCCGCTTCATCCGTTCGCTCCGCGATGTGGGATGGCAGGTCACTGTATTCAATGATCTGTGTCTTCTGATCCACATCACAGACCACGCCCATTTTCTCATCAGCAGAGCGTTTCGAAACCACTTTCACCGAGACTTCCGCATTCCGCTGGAGATGATAACCCAGAAACGCGGGGTCGCAGACGATGGCAGTCGGGTTATCTACCTGATGGTAGTACAGGGTATCGATTCCCTGCTCACGCATCACATCGAACATGCCGGAGTTCTTGAGCGCGGCCAGCATACCACCATGTCCGTCCGGACTGACGGCGATGCGGTGCTTACTCTCGAGTAGAATTTTGCCGGTCTCTGCATCAACGGCTGGCATTGTGCCCTGTTTGAAGAAATACAGGTTCTCATCCGCGAGACCAAAATTCTGATTCTGCTGAAAGTAGGCTACGGTATCGTCGTGGGTCGCATCGCTGGTCATGATGAAATAGCTGATTGGCTGACCTGCCTGCTTCGCACGGGCCCGTAACTGCTCGACCAGAATCTGAAACAGCGATGTCTGTCGGACGGGACCAACCGGATACATGCCTTTGGGATGGGGGAAGCCGAGACGAGAGCCCTGACCACCAGCCACCAGGATAGCTCCCACTTTCCCCTCAGACAGACACTGTTTACCTGTCGCAGTGGCCTTTGACAATTCCGCTGAATCTGATTCGCGGTCTGCCAGCCGGACAACCGTGGCAGGGCGAGTGGCCCGTTCGGCTTTTTCTGCAGGAGACTCTTCTGAACTGGCGCTGCCCGGAGAATAGAGTCGCTGGATTTGCGCTAAATTGATTTCACGAATCTGTTTCACCAGTTCCGCCTGTTGTGCAGGCTCAAGTTCGCTCCACCAGGTCAGCAGATGTGTCTGTTGGTATTCTTCCAGTGTCTGGAGCAGGTCCTCAGGGAAAGCTGCGGAATTATTCATACTGTTTGGTTTTCCTCCTGTTATGATTTCGTCTCAGAGTTCCGTTCATTCGCAGTCGGGGAGCAGCGCCTTGCTCACGCAACCGTGGTGTGCCTGAGAAGTAGTGGCTGAAAAATCGGCCAGATAACCTCGGGTATGCTGAACCGGTTTAATGGTGAGTGCCGCTTCTCGCTTTTGAAATTCATCATCAGTGATTCCCAGCTGAATCGTTCCTGCCAGCAGATCAAACGAGATTTCATCGCCATCCTGTACCAGACCGATTGGACCGCCGACAGCAGCTTCGGGAGAACAGTGTACGCCAATCGCGCCATGCGAGACTCCCGAGACACGCGTGTCGGAGATGAAGGCCACTTTTCCATCGAGTTCAGGGACGGTCAGGGCGGCTGTCGCGACCAGCACTTCAGGCATCCCCGAGGCAACCGGACCCAGGTTACGGAGTACGATCACACTTCCCGGTTTAATCTGGCCGGCTTCAACGGCATCAACAACGCCTTTGGCTTCATCAAAACAGCAGGCAAGGCCGGTAAAATGCGATTTCTGCATACTGGAAACCTTAAACACGATTCCACCCGGGGCCAGATTGCCGAAGCAGATCTGCATGTCGGCGTACTCTTTATAAGGCTGATCGAGGGGGGCAATCAGATCCTGGTCTGCGGGGACATCGCCGATCTCTGCGAGGTTTTCGGCCAGTGTTTTGCCGGTAACGGTCAGGCAACTGCCATCGATGATGCCTGCCTTTAAAAGGTGTTTGAGCAGCAGTGGAGTCCCACCCAGGTGATGCAGGTCTACCATTGTTTTTTTGCCACGGGGGGCGAAACTGCAGTAGACGGGGGTCTTTTTGAGGATCTGCTGAATGTCCTGCAATTGGAAGTCCACTCCCGCTTCACGGGCCAGCGCCAGCAGGTGGAGAATACCGTTGGTTGAGCCACCAATGGCCGCAATGGTAGCGGCAGCGTTCTCAAAAGCTTTACGAGTCAGAATGTCGCGCGGCCGAATGTTTTCTGCCAGCAGGTGTTTGACAGCAGCTGCGACATTCAGGCATTCGTCTTTTTTGGCGTTGTCGATGGCGGGAGTCGAACTGCTGAAGGGGAGCATGAGTCCGATGGCTTCCAACGCGATTCCCCAGGTATTGAAAGAGGCAGCGATACCACAGCCTCCCGGTCCGGGGCAGGCCGTCCGCAGGATTTCGTCTGCTTCCGATTTCTCGATGGCCCCGACGGAAGCAGCTGCCTGTGAGTCATAGACGTCGAGAATGGAAATATCCTGTCCTTTGTGACAGCCAGGCATAATACTTCCGCCACTGACGATCAGGCCGGGGTAGTTCATCCGGGCGAGAGCCATCGCAAAACCAGGGCCGTTCTTATCGCAGTTATGCAGGCCGATCAGGGCGTCATAGGAGTGGGCACTGACAACGCATTCGGCTGCATTGGCAATCATATTTCGCGAAGGCAGACTCGCATTGCCCCCTTCCTGTCCCTGAGTGATGTTGTCACTGACAGCCGGCGTTCCGAAGGGGAGACCGATCATATCTGCGGACTGACATCCTTCGGCGATTGTTTTTGCCAGTGAATAAGCGTGAACATTACAGAGGTTGCCATCCAGCAGGGGAACACCAATCCCGATCTGCGCCTTGTCAAAATCTGCATCAGAGAAGCCAAGTCCGTAGTAGAATGCGGTGACGCCCCGCTGCCAGCCGTGTGTCAGATTCTGACTGTTCCAGTTCAACGCCTGTGTCATCTTTGGTGTTCCTGCAGGAGAAATGAGAAAGAGGAGCAATCGCTCGAAAACTTCCTTAACTCTAAACGCTCAGCTGCAGCAGGCCAAGTTACTTAACATTTGAATTTCAAAACAGATAGAGAGTTATCTCACTTCAGGAAACCCTCGTGAACAGAATTGAACAGCCAGGATATGCTGAGAGGTGATTGAACGTACTGGGTTAACTGCTTATCAGGCGAATCTCGACTCATTGGTTAAAAATCTGAAAAAATGACCGGAATCAGTCGAGAATTACCGGTTGGATATGATGTAACATTATGTCATATAACAGATTATGTGAATTTGGCTGATGGGGCCTTTGCGCTTGCTCATTAGACTGGCGGAACGTAAACTGTGTTGTTTCGTAAAGCGAGAATTCTATAAGCCGTTTTGTTTCCAGATTTTAGGAATCCGAGTCTGCAGACGTGAAGTCTACCGGAACAGACTTGTGAAACAGAACGAGGTCATGTCCGGTCCTGATGAAGGAGTAGGCAGGCCGGGACAGTTGTGGATTCAAAGTGCCCCCACGTCGGATTGTCAGCAGTCAGTCCGTAAGATTGAACAGGTTATTAGGTAACAAAGAAACTGAGAAAATGAAAAAAGACATTCATCCCGATTATCATCCGGTCGTATTTAAGGATACTTCGACTGGTGATGCATTTATGATTCAGTCTACCGCGACCTCAAAGTCCACCATCGAATGGGAAGATGGCAATACTTACCCGGTCGTTGCAGTTGAAATCAGCTCCAAGTCGCACCCTTTCTACACCGGTAAGATGAAGTTCGTCGACAGTGCCGGTCGGGTCGAAAAGTTCCAGAAAAAATACAACTGGGACAAGCGCAACGCATCCGAAGGGGAAGACAAGAAAGAAGCCGAGTAGCGGCCTGAATCATCGATTTCAAACTGAGGCTCTGCGGATTGTCCGTATGAGCCTCGTTTAATACATGGTCGTCTCAAATACTTCTTTTAGTCTGATTCACTCGCGACTGTGGTCACATGGATGACCAGGTCACTTATAATCAGGCGGTCTTAATCGTGGATTCGGGGTCATGAAGTTTCCCACTCTGCAGGCCAAACTGGAACGTTTCGAAGAGCTGGAAAAACAGCTGCAGGATCCAGAGGTACTGACAAACACCACCAAGCTGGTCGAAGTTCAACGCGAGTATGGCGGTCTGGCCAAAGTCGCTCAGGAAGTCCGTGCGTTCAATACCCGTGAAGAGGATATTGAAGTCGCGCAGGAAATGCTCGAAGAAGAAACCGATCCGGACGCCAAAGCCTACGCACAGAAAGAACTGGATCAACTGTGCGAAGAGCATGAAAAGCACACCAAAGATCTGGAAGACCTGGTTGTCGCCGGCGATTCAATTACGCGTGGCGGTCTGATTATGGAAATCCGCGCTGGTGCCGGCGGGGATGAAGCAGCACTATTTGCCAGTGAGCTGTTCCAGATGTACCAGCACTTCGTCGAAGCCCAGAAGGGCTGGAAGACAGAAGTACTGAACCTGAGTGCGACCGAACTCGGAGGCGTCAAGGAAGTCACATTCTCCATTTCCGGAGAGGGCGCTTACCACCGCCTGCAGTTTGAAAGTGGCGGTCATCGGGTGCAGCGGGTTCCGGAAACAGAAACACAGGGGCGTGTCCACACGAGTGCCGCGACTGTCGCTGTGCTGCCCGAAGCCAGTGAAGTGGAAGTGGAAATTAAACCGGACGATATCCGCCTGGATACATTCCACGCCAGTGGCCCGGGGGGACAGAAGGTCAATAAGACTGAAAGTGCCGTCCGCATCACTCACTTACCGACAGGCACGGTCGTGCAGTGTCAGGATGAAAAAAGCCAGCACAAGAACAAAGCCAAAGCGATGCGCGTGCTCCGCAGCCGGGTGCTCGAACAGATGCAGCAGCAGGCCGCTGCTGAGCGGGCCGATCAGCGACGGACGTTGATTGGTTCAGGTGACCGCAGCCAGCGTATCCGGACTTACAACTTTCCGCAGGGACGAGTGACGGATCACCGGATCAACCTTTCTCTGTACAAGCTGGATCAGATCATGCAGGGTGATCTGGATGAGCTGATCAACGCGCTGTTACAGTTTGACCGCGAAGAGCGTCTGCTGGGTGACAGCGCCAAAAAATAATTAAAGCGTGGCTGCTTCAGTTTCTGACTGACAGGCAGTTCGATGGATCGTGACGTGACAGATAACTCCCCATCTCAGGAAGTCGGTTCGAATGCATCTGCAGAACCGTGGACCGTGCGTCGCATCCTGGACTGGACCACAAGCCATCTGGCGAAGCATGGCAGTGATTCTCCCCGTCTGGATGCGGAGGTCCTGCTGGCGTTTGCACGTAATTGTGAGCGGATCCGGCTCTACACCAATTACGAAGATATCGTGACCGAAGAGCAGCGGGCAACAATGCGTTCGCTGGTTCAACGTCGCTCTCATGCCGAACCTGTGGCATACCTGGTAGGCAAGCGGGAATTCTTCGGCCTCGATTTTTATGTCGATCAGAATGTGCTCATCCCGCGTCCAGACACCGAAACCCTGGTCATGGAACTGGTCGAAGAAGCACAGAAGCTGACTTCCCCCCGGATTCTCGATTTATGTACCGGAAGTGGGTGTGTCGCGATCGCAGCTGCAGCAAACTGTCCTGCCGCTTCCTTTCTGGCGACGGACATCAGCGAGGCGGCTCTGGCTATCGCGCAGAAGAATGCTGAGAGTAATGGCCTGCTGGGGCAAATTCAGTTTCTGTTAAGCGACTGTTTCGAACAGCTTCCCGCTGAGGGGCAGTTTGATCTGATTGCCAGCAACCCTCCCTATATTCCCGATGCCGAAATCGAAACACTGGATGCCGATGTGCGTCAACACGAACCGCGACTGGCTCTCGCGGGGGGAGCGGACGGCCTCGACTTTTATCGGAAGATTATTCAATCAGCGATTCCTTATCTGAAAGAAGGCGGGCATCTGCTGCTGGAATTTTCGCCTGAGCAGGAAACCTCTTTGAGAGAAATACTTACGACATCCGGAAATTATCGGAATATCAGAGTGAAAGCAGATCTGGCAAATCGATCCCGGGTGATCGTTGCGCAAAAATGCCTATCTTAAAATAAAGTCTTTGCCTATACTGTCCTGACCCCAATTTCATCCAGTCAACTCCAGGAGATCCAGGGATGGATATGTTTATCGTTCGCGGAGGCGAACGGCTTTCCGGCAGTGTTACAGTCAGCGGTGCGAAAAACTCAGCACTGCCATTAATGGCGGCTGCACTGGCCTGCGAGGGGGAAACGACTTTAAGCTCCATTCCCAACCTGGTTGATGTGACGACACAGTCCCGGGTATTAGGCTCTCTAGGGATGGACGTGCAGCGTGATGAGTCTGGTCTGCTGCATCTGAAGACCGTCGATGAAAGCGCCTGTATTGCCGACTATGATCTGGTCCGGCGTATGCGGGCCAGTGTCTGCGTGCTCGGCCCTTTACTCGCGAAACGGCGGATGGCCTGTGTCTCTCTGCCGGGTGGGTGTAATATCGGTGATCGCCCGATTGACTTGCATCTCAAAGGGCTGGCTGCACTGGGAGCACAAATCCGTGTCGACCGCGGATATGTGATCGCTCGTGCCGACCGCTTACGTGGCGCGAATATCTTTCTGGGGGGAGCATTCGGGAGCACCGTTACCGGTACCTGTAACGTGATGATCGCCGCTACCCTGGCTGAGGGAACGACAACCATTGAGTCGGCTGCCTGTGAGCCGGAAGTTGTCGATGTGGGGAACTTCCTCAATGCTGCCGGGGCGCGTATCGAGGGGTTGGGGACTCCCTTCCTGAAGATCGAAGGAGTGGAGCGTCTGCAGGCAGTCGAGCACGAAGTCATACCGGACCGTATTGAAGCAGCCACGCTGATGATTGCAGCTGCGATGACCGGTGGCGATGTGCAGTTAAATGAAGTTCGACCGGATCACATTACCGCAGTCATGGAAAAACTGCGTGAAATTGGAGTGACGATTCAACTGGAGTACCCCCAACAGCCTGAACTCAGACAGTCCGTCTGGGTGAAGGTTACTCAACCCCTGAAATCGGTAGATTGTATCGCTTTGCCTTACCCGGGAATTCCCACTGACGTTCAGGCACAGCTGATGTCGTTGCTGGCCTGTGTGCCGGGGATCAGTATTGTAACTGATAAAGTATTTCCCGACCGTTTTATGCACGCTTCGGAGCTGGCCCGCATGGGAGCGAAAATCCGACGGGAGTCGGCCAGTGCGATTCTAAATGGCGTTTCCCGTCTGAGCGGCGCCTGTGTGATGGCGTCCGATTTAAGAGCGAGTGCAGCCCTGGTCCTGGCGGGACTGGCGGCTGAAGGCGAGACCGTCATTCGCCGGATTTATCATCTCGATCGGGGCTACGAATGCCTTGAGGAGAAGCTGATAGCACTGGGCGCAAACGTGCAACGGGTTAAAGACGAACCCGAAAACATGCCTGAGAGCCTGAAGCTGACCGATGGGGAAGAACGCCCCACCTATTCCGAGCTGTTAGATGCTCTGACAGGGCCGCACTGGAACCTGAATTCCAGTGAGAAACCGACCCCGTCCGCTGAAGGTTGATCTGAGCCTCTTGATTACCTGTGTTGTTGTCTGTGAGGGCTATTTTACTTTTTCGCAAAGTCCAGACAGATCAGGTGTGATTCACTTCTGAGGTAAAGTTTCTTGTGAGCCAGTACCGGTGCGGCCCACGCTGGGTATGTGATCTGCGGGAACGAGGTCCGGCAGACTTCACTGAATTTTTCCGGGTCTACCTTTACGATGGCCAGTGTGCCGCGTTCTCCCAGCACGATGAATTTGTTATCCGCCAGGATTGCAGAGCCGCGTCCGTAAGAAGGCCAGGGGGCCGGCTTACCGGAGTCGATCCATTGAAATTTTCCGGTGATCTGATTCTGTTTGACCTTATCTGCCACTGGTGAGGTCCCATCGGTTTCCCACATGACTTTTCCGTCAGAGAGCTTCACACACCGCATGGTCGCCCCGCGTTCGTGGCGACCGCTGAAGCCATAGAAATATCCGTCATGAAAAATACTGGTCGACCAGTGCGTCATCATGTTGGTGGGATCACGCCACAGTTCTTTGTAGCTCTTCCCATTCGGATTCACTTCGAGCAGCGCCGAACCAACCTGGTAGGCTGCTGAGAGAAAGATCTTGTCGCCAACGACCACGGGCCGGGCAGCATTCACAGAGTCTCGCAGCAGCGAACGGAACCAGTATTTGAAATTGACGGAACCATCGTCAGGGTTGAGTGAGACCAGTCCCTGACGCATCAGGCACAGCAGGTGTCGCTTACCGTGAATCGTTGCTGCAATTGGTGAGGAGTAGCTGGAAAGCTTTTCATTTCCCCGCCACTTATATACGGGAAGTCGTTCCCAGCCGGTGGAAGTTCCATCCCACACATCCTTACCGACGTTCTGCCAGAGTGTTTTTCCCGTTTCAGGATCGAAGGCGACCATTCCGGAATTCGGTTTGCCACCAACCATTACAATCAGTTTGTCACCTTCCAGAATGGGGGTGGCACCAACGCCGAAGAAGCCGGGAGGCACGTCGAAATCTTTCAGACAATCACGATGCCAGACTTCTTTGCCCTTATCGAGCGTCAGGCAATACAGTTTGCCTTGTGCCCCAAATGTGTAGCAGTACTTCGATGTCAATAGAGGAGAGCAGCGGGGGCCGTTGTTGTAACCATATGGATCACGGAAGTCAGAGGGATACTCATACTTCCAGAGCGGCTTTCCTGAATCGGCTTCCACGCATTCGATGACTTCTTTGCCGGGCCCATCATCGTCTGGCCGATGATGAATCACGAGTCGATTTCCCAGAACCGACGGTGCACTGTAACCCGTTCCGATCTTTTTCTCCCAGAGCAGGGGAGGTCCCTGTCGGGGGAAATCGTCGATCAAACCGGTTTCCGCCGAGATGCCTGTTTCCTCGGGGCCAAGAAAATAAGGCCAGTCTCCCGTTTTGACTGACGGTGGCTGGGCCTGCAGCGTTGAGTCAAATGGTTTCAGGCTGGGGCTGAGCGCAGGAGAAAGGACGAACAACAGGACGGTTGAGCACAGTGTCATTTTCCAGGAGCGGCGTAGGACAGCGGGATCTTGTGTGTGCATGAGTGAAACCATTAAGTGGAAGGATTCAGGGAAGTTGGTAGATCTTATAGGTTGGATTCTGATAAACAGGTTCGATGGTTTTGAATGGCCCCAGGCGTTTTACGAGCAGATGTGTGATTCCGGTCTCCCGTTTCAGCACCTGCAGGCCTTCATCGTCAAAGCCTTCATTATAGTAATCCTGTCCCCATTTTCGAAGGTATTTCAGCCTTCGATTCCATTCCACGATGCCTGGCGCGTCCTGGGGACAGTCTTTATAGGTTACATATTCGGGGCGTTGTGCGTACCACTTAAAATCAGACTGGTGGATTGGCGTCAGAAACAGGGCTGATTCGGGGGTGTTCTCTTCGATCCAGCGACAGGCATCCAGCCAGTCTGAACGTTGTTGCGTCGTCATCTTGTGTACCGGGGATTTGGCCCATGCGGAATAGAAAACTCCTCCCAACAGAGCCAGGCTCAGCAGGCCGACTGTCACGACAGCAAGTCGGGAACTTCCCTGTTGACTTCCCGCAGCATTCTCAGTGGGAGCGAAACAACGCTGGTAGATCACATTAATAACCGTAACCGTCACCGCCAGTGGCAGTAGTGAATCAAACAGGCGAAAAGGATAGAACTTCAATAGCGACATTCGGAAAGCGTAATAAGGCATATCAGTCGCTGGGCGTGGTCCTGCTCCCAGTAGAAGTCCAATACAGGCCAGACCGAGAGTCCCCGCGATAAAATACTGGAAGAAACGCAACTGAAAGTCTGAGCTTTCCTTGCGCCGTAATATCAGCCAGACCACAAGCAGCGACCCATACAACAGATAACTGGAGGTGTTGAAGTCCATGGGGTCCAGGTGGTGTTTGAGCCGGTAAAAGACCTGGATGAAGTTCGCCGAAAATTCTTCCCGGGGAGTCCCCCCCTGAAGCAGACTCAATGCAGGGATCAAGCCCGGCAGAGAACATAGAATCAGCCAGCCGATGGCCGGAATGGCCTGACTGATGGTCAGCCCCAGCGAGGTGCGGTTGAGTGACTTTCGCTGTACGACCGCGTAGCATAATAACGCAAAGAGAGCACAAAGCAGCCCCCAGACTCCCACTATGGGATGCCAGCAGATCGTCAGCCCCAGGTAAACTCCGGCACGATTCCAGTGCTGTTCACAGGCATTGGCCAGTGCTAAAAACAGAAAACCGTAAGCGAATACCTTGGATTCAATACCGCCAACAATCCATTCCCCTGAAAAGTTGCCGAAGGCGGCGATGCCAAGATAGAGCGCAGCGGCGATCAGGGGAGACCAGTTTCCTGGGGTCAATACGCGCAGCAGCCGAAACCAGCCGATCGCCAGCAGCAGACAACCTGTCAGTCGCGCAATGACAACTGTCTGTGTCAGTGTGAGCCACTGCGTGAAGAACCCAACCACCTGATAAAAAAATCGGTGTGCATTGGAAGATTCAAGAAAGAAATCTCCTTCGCACCATTGGGGGTTCCAGTAATGTTTCGCCTTGCAGAGGTAATGCGGCTCATTAGTGCCGGGGATCGGAAACCGGAGAAAGGAATCGACGGCGAAGGAACCGGCAATCAACAGGATGAGCAGGATGGCTGGAGGTGATGTTTTAGTCGCTGTGGATTCAGAGGTCACTGAACTTGAGCACCTTATTAAGCCATCGGGTTTAACCGGTACAGGGACTGCGCAAGTCGCCTGACCGTGTTATTTCTTCTTTGCTTTTTTCTTCGCAGCTTTTTTAGCCGGAGTTTTTTTCGCGGTTACTTTTTTGGCAGGAGATTTCTTCGCTGGGGCTTTCTTACTGCTGGCAGCGGATTTGGAAGCTGCTTTTTTCTTGGCACTTCCTTTTTTCTTTGCTGCTTTCTTTTTGGTCCCCTTTTTGTCGGGTTCACCAAAGATTTTATCATAGTTTTCCCAGAACTTGGGGGTTGTGCCGGTACGAACAATGGGGCCGCTCATGGTCTCATCTCTCCGTTTGGAATTCGAATTCACAAACTGGTAATTTCAATCGAAACGTTTAAAACAGGTTGTATTATAACCTGTGACAATGTTCTTGTCTTTTCCGAGCGACGATTCTTTCGATCTGATCCCAAATTGTCAAGTCTGTTCACAATGATCGGTCTGGGTAGAAGCAGGAATGATGTCCCTGAACTTTTCGACTTTTGTTTGAATCGAATTCAGCAGTTGCCTAAGGTGCGATTCATTCGTGAGGGGATTCATCACTGTAATTCGAAACGCTGCCTGACCATCCAGTACAGAATGAACAATGTAGAATTCCCCGGATTCGATGATCTGGCGTCGCACTCGGAAGTGAATCATATTCTGCTGTTCCAGAGGCAGGGCTGCCAGCCAGTCAGGCAAATACCTGAAGACAACAATATTACACTGCGGATCATGCACCGCTTCGAAGTCCGGCATCTCTTTGAGCAGGTTGTGAAACGTACGTGCGGTCTCGAAAGTGACGTCAACCAGATCGGCAAAGAGCTGTTTTCCAAACAGGGCCCAGGTCCCCCAGAGTGCGTAGCTGTTGGCCCGTTTGGTGCACTCAATCGTTCGCAAACCCAGATCGTAATCGGCGATTTCAGGGGCAGACGGATCGAACAAATAAGGGGCCTGCTGTTGAAACGCAGTGAACCGGTGCGCTTTGTTCTTAAAAAAGAGAAAGGCGCTTAATGCAGGGATGAACATCATTTTGTGAGCGTCAAATACGACACTGTCGGCCCGGTGCAGACCACGTGTCAGGTGTCGGTGACGCTCTGAAAAACAGGTGGGGCCCCCATGGGCGGCATCGACGTGCAGCCAGACCTTGTACTTTTCACACAGGTCAGCGATCTGTTCCAGCGGATCGAAAGCGCCAATGGGAGTCGCACAGGCACAGGCTACCACAGCGATGATCGTCCGCTGTTCTGATCTGCATTGCAGAATCAATTCTTCCAGAGCCTGAGGCTGGATTCGACGTTGTTCATCAAGGGGTATCTTGAGAATCTGCTCTGTTCCGATCCCCAGGATATTTGCTGAGCGGGTTACACTGTAATGGGCATCCGCGGAAACAAGCAGGACGGGAGCGGCATCCAGTTGTGCCTGAGGGCCCAGAGTTCCGATTTCCGGGCAACTCTGATTGCGGGCTGCCAGGAGGCCTGTGAGGTTGGCCAGTGAGCCGCCATGGGTTACCAGTCCGGTAAATTCACCAGGTGTGAAACCAATCTCAGTACCAATCAATTCAATCAGGGCCAGTTCGACGGCGGTAGCCCAGGGGCCCATTTCATAGACCGCCATGACCTGATTCGTAACAGCTGTGATCGCATCAAACAGGCCGGCCAGAGGGACGGAAGCCGGTACCTGGTGACCAATATAGCGGGGGTTTTGCAGATTGTGCCCCCGATCCAGCATCGTCTGAGCCAGCAGGCGGAAAGTCTGAATCCGATTTGTTATATCGGAGTCGACACTCTCTTCAGTCGGCGCCTGTAACAATTGCTCCAGGGCCTGTTTCAGATTTTCTGCTGGAGCCTGCCAGTTTAACACTGGTGTGTCCGGTTCGGTCAGCAAACGGGCATGTGTCGTCAGCAGTTCCGCTAATGTCTGGCTGGCGGCGGAGAGTAATTCCGGGTCAAAGGCAGCTTCAATTCGGGATCGCGCAGAATTGAGTTTTAGGTCTTCGGTCATTGTGGTTGCAACTTTATCAGGCGCTGGAAGCATTTCTCAACAGGCTTCCGTGTTGAGCTAATTCTCTATTGTATCCGACCTGAAACGGCCGGAAATGTGTACGGCTGGACAAAATACGTTATTTTGAAATCTCAAGGCAGCGGATACTGAATTGAGAGCACCTTCGGGGAATGGGAGGGGCTTAGAACCGGAATGGTTCAGCGTGAATTTCGTAGCCGGGTCGCATGCAGATATTGATCAGCAATCCCAAGGCAAGACAGGTGCTGAGCATACTGGTCCCGCCGTAACTCATCAGAGGAAGCGTCATCCCGGTGATGGGCATCAGGCCGACGGTCATTCCCGTATTGATGATTGTCTGCGACGCAAACAGCGTGACAATCCCCACCGCGACCAGTCGACCAAAGGGCTCGCGGGTGGCTGTCGCGATCTGTAATCCCCGGATAAAGAGAAAGCTGAAGACCGCCAGCGCAAACAGGCAGCCCATGATGCCAAACCGTTCACCAACCAGGCAGAAAATGAAGTCGGTACGACCCGCAGGCAGGTGGTAGGCCGCAGGATCATCGACGGGCATTCCGGCAATCTCGCTTCCCCAGACGCCCCCTAGTGCCAGCATCTGCTTTGACTGATAGAGGTGGTAGCCGTCGCCACGCGGCATCTCGCCCCCATCACGCTGCGTGAACAGTGCCACGATACGAGATTTCTGCTCGGGATTCATCTGGAGCCAGAGGAGTGGCAGCATGCAGATTCCCAGGAACACAATAGTGATCAGGTGCCGTGGGCGGGCGCCTGCGGAAAACAGCATGGCGAACAGGATTGGGAAGAACAGCAGGGAGGTTCCCAGGTCTGGTTCACGTAGAATCAGAATCACAGGGACACAGGTCAGTATGAACGGGACAATTAAACCCGGGATCCGTCGGTAATTCTTGCGGTACATCAGATAATGAGCCAGGGCCAGGATGTACGTGATCTTCGCCAGTTCCGAAGGTTGGAATTTAAAGAAGCCGAGCGGAATCCAGCGTCGGGAACCATTCACGGCAGGAATAAAAAAGACAGCAACCAGCAGGATCAGTGTCATTAGAAACAGGGGGTAGCTGATGCTCCGCAGATTGCGGTAGGGAAACAGAATTGTGCCGGTCAGTGCCGCAAGTGAGATCAGGATCCAGACACACTGTTTCTGGAAATAATGTCCCTGTCCAGCCAGTTCATCGCCGCGCGCAATTCCTGCCAGACCACAACCCATCAGAATCAGGATGCAGCAGAGCAGGGACCAGGGAATGCGATTTATGCCGGAGTAATGCATATTTTTCAGGTTCAAAAAACTCTTGATTAAGGTGACATTTTGTAGCGGAAATCGAGAATTGGGGGAAGAGCGATCTTTTTTATGAAGTTCCCGGGCTGAGATTTCTTTTCGGGTGTCAAATCAGCGAAAATCAGCTATTCTTGTGCAGAAGTGAACCAAGTTCCTGTCGGATTATTTATTAAGAGTCAATGTTGCATTCTCTCAGAAGTTTCTGTTCCCGCTTTCCTGTCACTGCGGCTTTTATCGCGATTGCAGTCGGGTTATTTATCGCCGTTCAGGTTTATCGCATCAACCACAATTCGGCTGGTCAGAGTGATTTTGATGATGCGCTCTGGAAACTGGGAGCCGTTCAGCCACTGGTCTTTGTACACGACCATCCGCTGATTGAAGAAAAGGACTATCCAACGGGGGGCCCCTTCGATCTCTGGGCGGGAGAATGGTGGCGGATTCTGGTCAGCGGTTTTCATCATGGAGATTTGCTGCATCTGGTGATGAACTGCCTCGCGATTGGTTTCCTGGGACATCTGATTGAACCAGTGTTGCGTAACTGGGTTTATGCGCTGTTTCTGATCGTTGCAACGTTCGTTTCCCTACTACCTGAGTACTACTGGGAGCACTATCCCGTGGGGTTGTCGGGAGCCGCGTTTGCGATGTTTGGCATGCTGATTCTGTTGCGTAAGACCGACGAGCACATTGCTGAAGTGTTTACCGATCGAGAAATCCACTGGGGTCTGGGCTGGCTCTTGCTCTGCTTTGTACTGACCTATCTGGGAATCCTGAATATCGCGAACGCCGCCCATGTGACCGGGTTCCTGTATGGACTTCTGGCGGGAGTGGTGGTGATCAATCACTCGCGTTGGAAGAGCCTGTTTCGGTTTGCGTTTGTCGCGCTACATCTGGCTTTAATCCCGGCGACCTGGCTGGTCTGTCATCCTTACTGGAATGGAAAGTATTACTGGTACCTGGCGCGTCATACCGAGGACCTGGGGCAGCGGATTACCTATTTACAACAAGGGGTCGATCTGTCACCAGGCGAACCAAAAATTGGTGCAGAACTCGCGCTGAGCCTGTATCGTACCGAGTCAGTCCCCTTTGGTTCCTGGGAGACCATTCTCAAGTCTCTCAAGCGGAATCGAAGCTATGAGAAAGGTGTTGAACTGGCGAGGCTGATCTGGAAACAGTTCCATTCCGAAGACCAGAAAGCGCAGGCTCGGGCCATGGTGGACGAGATCTTTGGCGATGAGTCTGAGGCCTGGTCAGATCGTCTGCAACTGGCACAGGTGGAAATGGTGCAGACCGATCTCTCTCCCGAGCGCGGTGGTAAAGGTCCTCCGGAGGAGCTGCTGTTCTTGAAAGAGCAGCAGCCGCAAACCAGAACACTTAAGCCCCAGGACTTGACCGCGCCACCAGTGGATCCCGGTTCTCCCCAGAGTGCCGTCGAAGGCGTCACCCTTTGATTCAGTGCTGAAATCGTCAGAATCGCTTTATCCCCTTTAAGCGTCAGAATCGACAGCAACACATGTTGATTTTTCGCGACGGTCTCGATTCGCCAAACTGGTTTTTCCGTGACAGGACTGTTTGAACTAGGCTATCAGTACACATAATTCCTGTCATGCTGCGCTACAGGTTCTGATAAGACGTTCCCGCACTGGTTTGAGATGAATCAGGCAATTAACGGAACGACCTCGTCTGCTGAACCGGTGCCACTTATGATGTAAATAGAAACCTCGTATCACGATCAATTGATTATGGCCACTGCTTTGAAAAATCAAAACGAGTCCACCAACGAGAATTCCCCTGAAGAACTCGAAGAGGATGCCGTCCTCGTCGATCGTTTTCCGGAAGCAGTCCGCGTTTCCCGGTTCACGTTCTTCTCGGTCTGTGTACTTTCGCTGGCCTTTGTCTTGTTCAGTTCGATGCCGCTCTGGCATACCGATATCTGGGGACACCTGGCCTATGGCAGATTGATCTGGGAGACGGGGAGTATTCCCGATTTCGCACCCTTTATGCCTCTGGCCTCGGGAATGTCATTCATCGATACCGCCTGGCTCAGCCAGATTACTGCTTTTAAAATGTTTGACATTGCGGGAGTCGCAGGAATTAAGTTTCTGTACGCAGCCGCCATTACGGCTTGTATGACGCTCCTGCTGTACCGTGTCCAGCAACGAACCGGAAGCTTTGTCTGGAGTATGCTCTGTGTAGCAGGATTTCTGTTATGCGACTGGAAACAACTCGGGATTGTCCGCCCTCAACTGGCCGGATTGCTCTGCTTTGTGACGTTGTTTTTCTGCATGACCTCGCGAACCTGGAAAAAGGCGAACTGGGTTCTGGTCCCGTTGCTGTTTGTATTCTGGGCAAATCTGCATGGCTCGTTTCCCGTCGGTCTGGGACTGATCGGCTGTTTTCTGGTCGGGCGTGCTGTCGATGTCAGTTGGAAAGCGCGGAACTGGAAGGCAATGCTGGGCGACAATATGACTCGGCGCTACCTGATTTTACTGGAACTGTCTGCAGTCGCGGTACTACTCAACCCTTATGGATTGCAGTTATACAGTGAAGTCTTTTCGTTCTCATCGAATCCGAATCTGGCCGACCTGATTGAGTGGAATCCGCTGACGTTGCGGATGTATCAGGGGAAGACTGCGGCGATCATTGCTTTACTTCTTGTTATCGCCAGCCGCTTTACACCTCGGCGTATTTCTACAACTGAAGTGCTGCTCCTGGTGGGACTGGGTGTCTCCGCCATGTGGAGTTCCCGGATGATTATCTGGTGGGCTCCCGTAGCCGCTTATTATCTGGCGATTCACGGCGCTGCCATCTGCAGATGGAAATTAAAACGACTCGCAGATCCCTCAGGGGGCAAAGTCTTCTGTGCAGGGAAATGGACGATTGTGTCGATCGGTATGGTCTGGATCTGTTTTGCCATCACTCCCATGGGCTCTTTCATGCTGCATGGGAAACTGGTTGATTTCAAGCGGAGTGTCTCCGAATATACCCCGATTGGGGCAGTCGAATATTTGAAAGAAAAGCAGATTCAGGGACAGATATTTAATTCCATGGAACTGGGAGACTATCTGCTCTGGGCGGGCCCCAAGAATCTAAACATATTTGCCAATTCACACGTGCATCTGCTGCCCCGTGAAGTCTGGAATCATTACCTGCGAATCAGTAATCGCGCAGGCGATACAGAGGAACTGCTGGATCGTTACGGTGTGAACACAATCGTACTGGACCTGCCACGTCGGGAATCGCTGATGAAGACTCTGACTAAAGAAGGCGTCTGGCGCGTGGGGTATAAAGATGGTCGGTCGGTGGTTTTATTAAGAGCAGACCCTATTAAATAGCCTTTGATCACCGATCCGTTTAAGAAATTATTCCGTAGTTTAATCATCTATTTTGAGATCTATCATGAAGTCACGCAAGTTGTCCTCAAAAACACTGATTGCTGTTCAGGTTGTGGTTGTCATCGCCTTTGGTGCTGCTTACTCTCTGGGATCACGCGAGTCACGTCAGTCATTCGATGAGGTGTTTCTGCAGGAAACCTTCTATCCGGAGGTGAAAATTGAGCGCGAACTGCCACTTCGAGTAAAACCTTTCTACAACGATCCGACAGTGGTGACAGACGAAGAGCTGGCGGCAGTATTGAAGCAGGTACGCCCTAAATTTCCACGCAAGCATATGAAACCCAACCATGTGGAACATGCCCTGCGCACCTGGAGTATTCAATCGACTTTTGAAGATCCAAGTATCGTCTCTGGAGTTGAAATGCGGGACTTCCTGATCGATCACGCCCGTTTCCTGGCATCCTGGGGAGACGAAGCAGATCCCCTGCTCGTAGATCAACCTGCGGGGATTTCGATTCGCTGGGGAACAGAGATCGGCGGTTCGGTACATCACGATCACTGGCTGGCATCCTTGACCGAAGCGGGCATTCATCGTGACGAGCACGTGTTTGCGCCAGCACAACGTGATATGACCGTCAACGATGTCATTCAGCAGTCTTTACGTGATTTTCATCTGGATGAACCCGAAGTAGAGTGGTCAGCGATGGCTTTTGGTCTCTGGATTCCGCCGGTAAAACAGTGGAAAACAAGTGATGGCCGCACGATTTCATTTGACCAGATTGTCCAGCGACTGATTCGCGGCGATAAGCGATTTGGCGTCTGCGTCGGTACACATCGCGTATACTCTGTGATGTTACTGATTCGCCTGGATGACGAGTATGATATTCTTTCGGACTCTGTTCGCGCGGAAGGTTATGCTTACCTGGAAAAAGTGCGTGATCTGATCAGTGTCTGCCAGTTTGAGGATGGACACTGGCCCGCGAACTGGATGGAAGGCAAAACGGCTCTCACACATCCCGAAGAGATCCCTGAGTATAAAAACGTGATTGCCACCGGACATCATTTGGAGTGGCTGGCGATTGCCCCCAAAGAACTGCATCCGCCTCATGAGCAGATTGTGAAAGCCGCCAAGTGGATCATTCAGAATACCACATCACATTCAGAAGAGGAAATTCTGCAGAAATACACCTTCTACAGCCATGTGGGCAACGCCCTGGCGCTCTGGCGAAATACGCATGCCGCCCCATTCTGGAAAGAGTGGCAGAAAACGCATCCCTATGTCCCAGAGCAGAAAGCCGACAACGCACCGCTTGTCGCTCCCAAACCGACCTTATAGTGAAGAGCAGCCAGGGATGGTGCTCTAGTCCTTCCTTTCAAGCAGTGTGAAGTCCGTTTCACACTGCAATCGCCTGCTATTTCTGAATCTCTGCCAGACAGGCGTCTTAGCCCCCTGGATTCTCCACTCGCTCTAATATAAATCGAGATGTCTCTATAACTCTGGTCTCTCTGACAGCTACAAATCAGAACCTTTGAGCACCAGGTGTTTTTTATGATTCAAATCGATCGCTAATCATATTTTGGGATATCGGACCGAATCCCGATTTTGTAGCATACGCATACCTATGTTATATAGAGCAAACGAGTTGTATAATGCAGGCTGGCTGTTTGAGCATCAGTAGGATACCCGGGAGTAGTATGGATGAAGTTCAAGTTCGGTTCCGGCAAAGTGAAACTAAATCAATTCCGTATCGATTCGACTCAGAATACGCTTGAACCGCGAAAAGATGCATACTCTGCCGAGAGTGAAACGACCTGTATTAGATCAATACTCGAAAGTATTCCTTCCGGCGCGGTCTTACTACAGACTGGCAGTCTGTATTTCAATGAACGTGCCAATGCTTTGTTAGGGAGTTCCGAAGATCATCCGGAAGTCTTCGAGGAAAACGTTACACGGTTACTTACACTGAAGCCCAATTCTTTACCTGACTCTGCGGTACACCCTGCTCAGGTAGAGTTCTGGTCCAGTTGTCATGACGGCAATCAGAGTCTGTGTGAGGTAACTTTACCTGCTCAAGAAGAATCCAGTCTCTGGTTGATCGATGAAATTACCTCCAGACGTCAGAACGAGCGATTACACCACCTGCTGACCAGTGCAACCAGTGATGTTACCGGGGACGAGTTCTTCAAACGTCTCGTGACAACACTTGCAGAAGCTCTGAAACTGAAATGTGTGCTGCTGGTCAAACATCAGACATTTCATTTTGAACCGGGAAACCAGCGAACAGGCAAGTGTCAGACTGTGGGGGCCTGTTTCGACGGGGAACTGGTTCCCGATTTTGAGTACGAGGTACAAGGAACCCCCTGTGCTGATGCGATTGGTACTGAACCTTACTGCGTTTCGCAAAATGTGTCGCGTCTCTATCCAAAAGATATTTTCCTGCAGGAACACGAAATCGAATCCTATTTCAGCCTGCCGATGGTCGACAAACATGGTGCAGTACAGGGGCATCTTGTGATGTTGGGAGACCGGCCTATCTATGAAGACCTCTGCGATGTCCCTGCCATAAAAAGCTATACCTATCGGGCGGCAGCAGAACTGAGTCGTGAGTATGCAGAACGCAAACTGAAAGAGAGTGAGCTGCGAATCACCATGGCGGCCCGTGGTTCGGAAATCGGCCTCTGGGATTATGATGTGATCACTAAGCAGGCGCGGTTTGATGATAAATGGTTTACCATGCTGGGCTACTCCCCAGGGGAATTTGCTGCCAGCTTTGCCGCCTGGCAATCCCTGGTACATCCGGAGGATCTGCCACCAACCCTTCGGTCGCTGAAAGATTACTTGGATGGAAAGAGCCCTTCCTACGAAGCGGAAATCCGCATGAAGACAAAAGCGGGGGAGTGGAAATGGATCCTGACCCGCGGAAAGATTGCAGCTTACAGCCCGCATCAGAAGCCGGTTCAGGTCATTGGAACCCATATTGATATCGATGACTTGAAACGTTCCCAGCAGATTCGTCTCCAGAATGAAGCACGTCTGCGGATTATCATGGAGCAGATTCCGGCGATTCTGTGGACCACTGATAAAGAAAATCACTATACCTCAATTGTCGGCGCAGGATTGACTCAGTTAGGGCTGCAGCCGGATGAAGCCGTCGGAAAACCGATTTATGAATTTCATGAATCGGAAGAAGTGTCCCATTACATGACAGCCATGCATGAGCGAACTCTGAAAGGAGAGTCCGTTCGATTTGAACAAAAGTTGCAGAACACGATTCTGGATATCCATATCGAGCCATTACGAAACTCACATGAGGACATCATTGGCTGTATCGGGCTGGCGATTGATGTCACCGTCCGCAAGAAGACGATCGAGCAGTTAAATCGACAGCGGATTCTGCTGCAGACGATTTTTCACTCAGTGACTGATGTGATGATTGTCACTGATCGCAGTCATAATATCGTCATGTGCAATGAATCAATTCAGCTGCATTTTCGGTGCAAAGAGGCGGATCTGCTGGGAAGGCCGATCAGGGAACTCGTCAAGTCAGAGGCCGACTACCAGGCTCAGTTCAATCGGGTCTCGTATCCCAATTCACATGTGCTGAAGCCTTTTATTCTGGAATACCTGAGAACCGATGACACTTCATTCCAGGGGGAGACAATCATCACTCCCCTGCGTCGCTCAGATAATCAAATCACCGGATATATTCAGGTGATTCGTGATATCACTGACCGGATTCAGATGGAAGAGGAGAAAGACCAGTTGCATGCCCAGATGCTGCATGCACAAAAACTGGAAAGCCTGGGAGTCCTTGCGGGAGGGGTGGCACATGATTTCAATAATCTGCTGCTGGCGATTCTCGGGAATACCAATCTCGCGCTCATGGAATTGCAGGAGACTTCTCCCATCAGCCAGAATGTGAAGAACATTGAAATTGCAGCCCGGCATGCAACCAAAATCTGCGAACGGCTGTTGGCTTATTCTGGCCGTCGTACATTTGTAACGACAACATTTAACCTGAATCAGATCATTCGGGAAACGGTAGAGATTCTGAAAACAATCATTTCTCCCAATGCTCATATCGATCTGAACCTGTCAAAAGACTCTCTGCTGATTCACGGTGATACCGGTCAGATAGAACAAGTCGTTTTAAACCTGCTGACCAATGCTTCCGAAGCCATTCAGAATCAGAAAGATGCCGGGAAAATCAACGTTCGGACGGGCTTACTAGAACTGGGGCAGGATGACTTTGCTGACTACTATTTCTGCGAGAATGTAACCGCCGGACGATTCGTCTTCTTCGAAATCGAGGATAATGGAAGCGGAATGGATGCGGACTGTCAGTCGAAAATGTTCGATCCCTTTTTCACAACTAAATTCACCGGCAGAGGGCTCGGCCTGGCGGGGGTATCCGGAATCATTCGTGGTCACCATGGTGGACTGTTTGTTCAATCTGCAGTCGAGAGCGGCTCCTGTTTCAGAGTAATTCTTCCCGTTTCGACTGAAGCGGAAGAGGAAGTCAGCACGGACAGCTCTATCGACCCAGTGGTACCCGCTGATGTGGGGTATGTCCTGGTAATTGATGATGATAAAGCGGTTTGTAATGTGGTGACAAACGTGCTCAAACGCTTTGGGTTTTCCGTATTGCTTGCCAACTCAGGCGCACAGGGAATTGAGGTTTATGGACGCAATCGTGACTCCATCAGCGTGGTCTTACTGGATATGACCATGCCCGGAATGAGTGGCGTCGAAACACTCAGACAACTCCAGGAACTCCAGATTAATATTCCCGTCATCCTGACGAGTGGTCTCAGTGAAAACGACATCTCTGACCAGATGGAAGGCTCCGATATCGTGCATTTCCTCAAGAAGCCGTACAAGCCTCAAAAACTGGTCAATATCGTGAGCAAAGCACTTCTGCGACACCAGATTAAAGATGATGCCACTGGAAAGTATTAGTGACTGAGTCTATTGCAGTAACAGTTGCTGGAACTGTTCGGCATACTGGTTGAGAGTCAACGCCAGCATCAAAAAAAGGCCTGCTACGAAATCACTCTTTCCGAAATGATCGGCGCGGCCGTGTGAGCGGACAAATTCAAAAATTGTCCCCGTGGGACATCCATAATGGCAGTAGGCCTGTGGAACAAAGATCGACGCCACCAGTCCGCAAACAGCAATCACAATCGAAGCGATGCCCGCAGAGGTCAACAGATAAGCGTCGAAGGCCTCCAGTTCTGCCAGATCGACCGGGAGTTTGAGAAAGATAATGACCAGGATCAGACCAAGCAGCAAGCCAGGGATCCAGCGCAGGGCCCGTTTTACATCAGGTCTGATTTTAAATTTCTTTTGATGAGGAATAATTTTACCCAGGAATTCCTGGGCTGTACCATGCGGGCATAAAGTCTGGCAGTAAATATTCCGCCGGGAACTCCAGGGGACCAGGATCGCAGCTCCGGCCAGTAAGACCAGGCCAGAAAGTTGTCGCCACGGTACGGAATACCTGGCCCAGCCGGCGAATAGAGATTCCGCCAGCAGATCACCTGTGACAAATCCCAGGTAAATGAACGCAGCAATTTTGAAAATTTTTCGCAGCCAGTGAAACCGCTTCAGCCGAGTAAACGTCAGCAGGCAGGCCCCAGCAATAAATGAGATCAGAAATGCATCTTTCGCTGCAAAACGAAAGGGAGTGACAGACTGCTCCTGCTGCTTCGAGTATCGGATGCGATTTCGGATGGCATATGCCAGTCCCATGCTGGTCATCGTTGCTCCAGATACCCCTTCAATTTCACCTCGTTCCAGATCGAGCCCCGCGATCTGGTCCCAGGCATATTCTTTCCAGCGGTCCATGAAGTACTGGTTTGCGCGAACATCATTGACATGCGAGGTCGTATCGCCACTCGAGCGAATCGTCAGCCCTGCTACTTTGCCCGTTTTCTGTTCAAAGACAACGAGGGTATCGGAGGGACCACAATAACCAATGATCTCATCAGAAACAGGTGAAGTGCGGATGGCGTAGCCGATAGTTTGATTATTTTCATCCAGGACAAAGAGCCCCATGCGGTCTGAATGATCGACACTCAGCGATTCTGCCCGGGGCAGGATCGCTTTCACTTCATGCAGTTCTACGGGAGCCTTACCTTGAACACGAATCCGGATGTAGTAATCGCGAATCAGCCAGACAATCAGAATCAGGACCGTAAGACGATAGAGTTTCAACGAGAAAGATCTGAGACGACTGGCTGGCCGGGGGTGTGGCGCAGGCTGAGCGATTAACGGTAACTCGGTCATCCTTCTCTCTTAGAATCCCACCAGTCAGACACTGGTGGGATTCACTTCACTGTTGATGTTGCGTAAAGCGGCTTCTGTGTAGCCAGATTGTGCAAAGTAAGAGTGAATCAGTCTACTGGAAGGACCTGAATCGCATCTGCGTGCACATTACCATCGACACCCGTATTCGACATGATGACTTCGACAGGTTGCCCCTGTTTAAATTCGAAGGTACCCAGAGAGATAAAACCATGAGGCAGGGGTGGCTTGATTCGCTGGTTAATCTTCACGGTCTTGGTTTCATCGGCTGAGCGAACTGTCACAGGCGTGTTCGTCGCCCGGTTTTCATGGTGACCATAAGCGAGGCGGACTTCGTATTTTCCGGTTTTAGCGACCTCAAATTTGAAGTGGATTTCCGCTTTTTTACCCTTCCCATGATAAACATAGTGGTTGCCGATATAACCCTTGAGGCCTTCACCTTTAGTCCACTTGCCAACGAACTGAACGTTTTCGTTTTCATCGTCGATGACCATCCCGGGGAGCGTTGCGGGATCGATGTAGGGATCAATCACCGGCGGTAATTCCTGAGAGTTTTCAGGTGTGTAAAACTTACCGTCGACTGTGTCACGCCGTTCGATACCCTTGCGGGCCATCAGTTTTTCCAGGTCTTTGTAATGGTCGGTATAAACAGCACGCGGTTGACAGTCTTTCTCAACACAGACTGCAGCTGCTTTCCCGACGACTTCCCCCATCATTCCACCGGTCTTCATCACGCGTACTGTACCCAGCGCTTCATGCGTTACGCTGATGCAGCGTCCTGCCATGAACAGGTTAGGCACGTTCCGTGAGTAGAAGCAGCGGTACGGAATCGGATAGCCCCGCTTACGATCGACGCTGCGATCGAAGACGGCTTGTGAAATGAAAGGATCTTCTGGATACTTCTGCATGTACTGCTTCTTGGGGTAATGCAGATCGATAGACCAGGTGCTGGGAACGCATCCATCGGGAAAATCAACTTTTGCGACGATATCTTTCCGACGCAGAATAACATCCCCCCGAAGCATACGAGATTCACGAGGACCGCCAATATAGGCCATCCAGGTCATCACGGCATTCTCGTGCTTGTCTTTGCCCCCTTTATTCTTCATCGCATTCCAGGCGCCATAGACTGCACGGAAATTCCAGTCCCGCATTGATTCCAGATCCTGAATGGGGTCTTTGTCAAAACCACTTTCCCAGAACCACTCGCCATGAAAGCGTTTCGGGTAGGGGAAATCGTCCATATTCAGATTGAGTGCCCATTCCAGGTCAGGGAAGGACTGAGGCTGTTCTGCTTCTTTCCAGGTCCACATGTTACTCATTCCCATGTGGCCTTTTTCGTGTGTGTAATAATCAGCGCCCGCGAGATAACCGATTTCCGCATGACCGGTGCAGTCAGCAAACAGTTTGCCGCGAAACTCAGTCCGTTTACTGGTTTTGGTATTGAAAGCAGTGACGCTCTGAATGGCGTCTCCCTCTTTTTTGACTGCGAAGGCATGCGTGTTCAGGAAGAGGTCAATGTTTTTCTCAGCCCGCACGATGGCTTCTTTTTTCTTGTCTCCATACTCTTCATAGGTTCCGGGAGAGGCGGCGGCGGAATCAGCGAATTCGGCGATGATTTCACCGATATGCGGATATTTACCACGACGCACCAGTCCCTGTGCCCAGACACGCACTTCAGAGCTTCCATTACCTCCCAGAACCGGACGATTCTGAATCAAGGCGACTTTACATCCCATACGAGCGGCTGAAATGGCAGCGCCCATGCCAGAGTATCCCCCACCGACGACAACCAGATCGTAAGGCTCTGTCACTTCAGGTTCCGCAGGCAGCCCCAGCATGCTTTTACGCCACTGATCCATGGGAGAAAGATCATTGGGGGGCTGGTAATTCAGATCTCGTGTAAACAGAATTGCATCGCATCGTCCCTCAAAACCGGTCAGATCATGTAAGGTGAGTTTGACTTCCGGTTTCGTAATCTCAACGGTACCGCCATCGTGCCAGAACCATTTGGCGCCTTTCGTACCGAATGTTTCTTTGAGTGGCTGTCCATCAATTTTCAACTGGAATCGGCCGGGAGATCCAGGCGCTTTCCAGGGAGCGACCCAGTCTTTAGTTCTGACCAGAACCCGATAGGTTCCCGTTTTCGGAAATTTCACCGTGGTCTCTGCATCAGCAACGGGCTGCCCTAACCCGTGAGCCAGCAGATAAGGGGACCCCATGATGTGAATGAATTGCGTATCGAGTTTCCAGCCGCCATGCTGGTTAAAACTCTCTGCTTCTACCAGCACGCCATTGGTTGGTTTCGTTTCGGCACGACTGATGGCGGGCAGCAATGTGATTGCTAAACCGGTGAGGATCAGAAGTGATTGAGGTAATAAGCGCATACTGCCTGACTCCTGTCGTAAATTCACTGAGGGCTTGCTCAGAGCTATGTGAACGGACAAACTCCGTAAATTGATAGACCAAAGCAGATTATAAGCCCCAGACGGAATCAATTGCAAACCGACAATGCGACGAATTCAGTCACCAGAGTGTTACATAACCTTATTTACTAAGGGCGTGATCTCCCAGGAACTGCAGGAGTTCTGCATCAGAAACAGCACGGGGATCGCTGAGTGTTTTTCCGCTGAGTCCTGCAGGAATTTGAGGGCGTCGAAACTGAACATAGTCAATACCCGCGACCAGATCGGGGCGACCGTTCTTAATGACCTGCGTATTTTGCTGTAATGGCTGTAAGCGGGATGCGGTACTGTAATCGGTGTAGACCGTCAGTCCTACCTGAAGTTCTGTGGGCATGTCAGTTCGACGATACCGCTGATGGATATTCCAGTTTCCATCAGGAGTCTTTTTCAGCAGTATGAAATCATCACCGATCCGGGCAATCTGAATCTGAGCCATCGGTGTGCCTGCATTCGTAACAGCGAGTTTCGAGCGACTGTTGACGGTCGTCTTGACTTCGAACTGATAGCTTCCTGGACGATTGGCTGCACCTAGTGAAAGAAAGATGTAGTTTTCTCCACCCGGTTTCCAGGTTTGCGGAGTGATCTGTCGCGGGGTCCGAATCATAAGTCCTGCCAGTGAATAATTGCTGCGCGGAGCACCATCTCCCCCCCGCCGGGCGACGCGAATCTGGGATGTGACGACAAAGTCTCCCTTAATCTGTTTGTAGACCAGAATTCCCCGGTAATCCATATACCAGGTGCTGCTGTAAGGCATCATGACCATCCAGCCCTTACGGGTTTGCGAAATGTCAAACCGTTCCAGTTGGTCGGCGTTTGTCTGTTCGGTTTCAAAGATGCGCTTCCAGTCTTTGAGTGTGGAAGGATCATCAAAGTCATCGCTGAGTGACTGCAGATCATCTTTAGTGTTGTTTCGGGACTGGGCCTGGGTGTTGGAAATGAAATTCGTTGCCATCAGGAGGCTGATAAGCATCCAGTAAAGCAGGCGGGCATTTCCAGTTTGCGATTTTCGCATGTTCATTCTCTCTGTCGAAGGGGACACGATATACCGGCTCAGAAAACATCTCTTTGTTCTCGCTTTGTCGTTCAAGTCTCTGCAGGAGATTCGACAGCAAATATGAAGTTGCGACAAAATTTGTGAAAATACTTCTGTTTCACGGAAAAGCGGTCTAAGCTGTTGCACCGTCTCAGCATACGATATAATTCAGTGTTCCCGGACAGAGTTTCATTTTCAGGAAAACAGTCGCGAATGTCTTTAATCGAAGAGACTGTCACACAGTGGATCGATCAGTTAAAAACGGGCGATGCGCGCGCTGCGCAGCGGCTGTGGGAGTCCTATTTTCTGGAAATGGTGGAAGTGGCTCGCAAAAAGCTGCAGGGGGCACCACGCGCCGTGGCTGATGAAGAAGATGTCGCGCTCAGTGCTTTTAAAAGTTTTTGTCTGGGAGCGCAGAATGGCCGCTTTTCACAGGTCACCGATCGAGAAAACCTGTGGCCGCTCCTGGTGGCAATTACCTCGCATAAGTCCGTTGACCTGATACGCCATGAGAATCGGAAAAAACGGGGAGGCAGTGGTGCCAGCGGCACAGAGTCGGAACGCAACAAACAAAGTTCTCCCGTTGATTTTGAGCAGATTATTCAGAGTCAACCTTCCCCGGAATTCACTGTCCAACTGGCCGAGGAACTGGAACGCCTGCTCGATTTATTGGACAAAACCGGCGATTCGACCTTAAGACAGGTTGCGTTAGCCAAAATGGAAGGGGAAACTACAACTGAAATTGCCGAACAGCTGGGTTGTGCCCGTCGTACGATTGAACGGAAGCTTCAGCTGATTACCCGTCTTTGGCAAGAGGATTGCAATTTGTGAAGTCGCGAAATGGAACAGATTTCGAACAGCTCCCTTCAGATCTGATGCTCAAAATCAATCAGTTGTGTGACCAGTTCGAAACAGAGCTCAGGCAGGGAGATCTACCATCAATTACAGATTGGCTGGATCATGTTGCCGTCGAATATCGCGAAGTAATTCTAAAAGAACTGATACCGCTGGAAATCGAACACCGGATTCAGACTGGTGACATACCGCAGGTCAGCGACTATCTGCAGCCGTTTCCCCTGCTGGACCAGGACTGGTTATCGGAAACGATTGCAACCGCCAGAGCTGAACTGAAATCTGCAAAAGCGAACGATCTGTCATCAGGCGCTCAGGGAAATTCCATAGAGTCCTACAGGGAGCGGATTATTCAGTCCGGGGTCCTGGCTGCCTCTGAACTGACCGAAATTCTCGAAACGGCTGAATCACTTTCGTCTGCAGATGAAATGGCAGAGTTGCTGACTCAGTCTGGTCGACTTACGACATATCAGAGTCAGATGCTGCTTGAACCGGAATGCCGTCCGTTGTTGATTGGCGAATATCTGATTCTGGAACCGATCAGCTCAGGGGGCATGGGGACGGTTTATAAAGCCATTCATCGGCGGATGAAACGGATTGTGGCGCTCAAAGTAATTCGTGCGGATCTGGATCAGAATCCGGAACGGCTGAAGCGATTCGAGCGAGAAGTGCAGACCGCCGCGCGCCTGTCTCATCCCCATATTGTAACCGCTTACGATGCAGGGGAATCACAGGGGATCCATTATCTGATCTGCGAATACATCGATGGTGAGAGCCTCACTCAACTGGTACGGGAATCGGGACCGCTTGATTTTGCAGACGCGTTACATTGTCTGCAGCAGATCGCGGAAGGTTTGAATTATGCCCATTCCCAGGGAGTGATTCATCGGGATATAAAGCCAGCGAATATTTTAGTCGATGATCAGGGAGATCTGAAAATCCTGGATATGGGGCTGGCCCGCCTGCAGGAATCATCAGCGGACATTCTCACCAACGGAGAACAGACTGAACTCACCTCCAGTCAGATTTTCATGGGCACTATCGATTACATGGCCCCCGAGCAGGCACGGAATACCAGGTTAGCCGACCATCGCTCTGATATTTACAGTCTCGGTTGCACATTCTATTTCCTGCTGACAGGGAAACCCGTTTACTCCGGGGAGACGACAGTCGAGCGGATACTCGCGCACAAGGAACAGCCGATCCCTCGCCTGTCGAGCATCTGCAACCAGGTGCCAACGGACTTTGATGAGATCTTTTCAAAGATGCTGGCCAAGGAACCTGACGAGCGTTATTCGAGCGTGAGCGATTTATTGCAGGACCTGCATAATTTCAATCTCAGCTACGATGCAGAGCAGACAGCTATGCTCCCCGCTGCTGAGTCTGCTGATTTCCAGACAGAGGCAACGACTGCAGCAGAAGCCTGGGCCAGTCAGACGACCAGGGAGCAGCCCGCGGTATCCGATTATACGGTGATGGCTGGAACCACTGTGCCACACCAGGCACCTCCTGCAGGCAGACGGCGTGGCTTGATCTGGGGGGGCGCTGCGGTCGCAGCAGCAGTACTGCTTATGTTCCTGTTCAGGAATCCGCAACGTCAGTTGGCAGAAGACTCGACTGCTGGTCCTCTGGAGACGACTCCAGGTCAGTCGGGTCAGCTCGATGCCGGAACGATTCAGGCAGAGTATGCAAAACAGGTTCAATTGCCTGCTCAGACCAGTGAGAAAATCTCTGGCGGTCCTGAGCCGGTGATGCTCAATCTGACTTTGATTCCTCCCGGCGAGTTCGTTATGGGAACGGATGAATCAGATCCGATTGCCTATGACGCGCCAACACATCCTGTGAAACTGACACGCCCGTTTTATATCGGGACGACTGAAGTGTCGAATCAGTTGTTCCAGAGTTTCGTTGATGAAACCAGCTATCGCACAGATGCAGAACGGGCTGGCGGGTACGGAATGACTGGTGGCAGCTGGAATCGGTCGGGAAATTATTACTGGAATAATCTCGGCGAGCTACCTGTGCAGAAAACTGCGCCGGCCGTCAATATCAGCTGGAATGATGCAGTCGCGTTTTGTGAATGGCTCTCACGAAAGACGGGGGCTATTTATCGGCTTCCCACTGAGGCGGAATGGGAGTACGCCTGCCGGGCGGGGACACAAACCCCCTGGTTTTTTGGGGATAGCCCCGAGGGTATGGCGCAGTATGCGTGGTTCCAGGGGAATGCTGAAGGTAAAGTATATCCTGCGAAACAGAAGCAGCCCAACCCATTCGGACTCTATGACATGTATGGTAATGAGTGGGAGTGGTGCCAGGACTTCTATGCCGCCGACTATTACCGCAGCTCTCCCTCCGAAAACCCGACAGGTCCCACAGAAGGCAGCGAACGGGTACGTCGTGGGGGCGGCTTTCAACAGCCCGCTGCCCAGATGACTTCTTATATTCGCGGTCATGGACCACCAGAGACACCTTCGCGCGGTGCATTCAGGGTGGTCCGGGAAATCCCCGTTGACTAAAGGTTTTAACTAGCGTGTTTCCGTCGGTTCAACAAAACCTTCCACGGGACGTTCACGGTAGATCCGCTCGCGAAAGTTACCCAGGAAACGCCAGAGCTTCGGCTGGGACAGATTCACCTCTGCCATCACCAGTGTGCCCCAGTCTTTGCCGATCGAGAGCATCTTGCCTTCCTTGTCGATGATCGTTGTTTTCATCCAGTCTCGGTCGGGATCGGTGTAGGTGCTGGTGACGAGAAAGACCTGATTTTCGATGGCACGTGCCTTGGCGAGTGTCGGATTGCCGCCCCAGATCGGCATGGCAATGACTTCAGCCCCATTGTTGGCCAGGTTCCGGGCCACTTCAGGGAAATGAACATCCCAGCAGATCATCATTCCCAGTTTCCCGAAGCGGGTGTCAAATACCGGATATTCTTTCCCTGGCGAGATTCCGTGCTCAATTTCTTCACGGGGAAGACAGACTTTCCGATATTTACCCACCAGCTTCCCATCAGGGCCGATCAAAGCCGCTGTGTTATAAACGAGGTCTCCCGATTGTTCCAGCAGGCCTGCCACAATATACAGATTAAAATCCTTCGCGAGTTTGCCGAAATATTCGGTTGAAGGGCCGGGGACCGGTTCAGCCACATCTGCGTAATCCAGGCCTGTGCCGCACATGGTGAGACACTCCGGAAGACAGATCAGGTCAGCCTGTTTCTTACCTGCTTCTGCGATCAGCGGAGCGAACTGTTGGCAGTTCTCCATCGCTGACTTTCCATTGCGAGGACGCAAATGAGCGGATGCCAGTCGGATGATTCGCTGCGCGGGAGCAGCTTCCGGATTCAATTCCGGCAGACTCCACAGAACGCGTCCCTGACCGGCCCAGCGGAGATGCAGTTCTACTTTGGCTTGTGTCGCCTCTGTCGGGACCGGATACACGTCAGTTACTTCGGTCCAGCCTGCTTTGTTGGTATTTCCATCTGCGGGGAATACGGGTCTCACTCTGTCATCGGCACCCTGGACGCGCGAAGGAATCAGATTCCCTTTTTCATCGAGCCATGTGATTTTGACGACTGCATTGCGACGCGGAACAGACAGTCCTTCGGTTTTTCTCCAGACATGAAAACGATATCCCTGTCCTCCCTTGACCGGGAATGTTTTTACCCAAGCTCCATGCGATTCTGTCTGGTCGGGTGCAGCAGAGATTGCCAGCGCCCCTTTACCATCGAAGGAACCCTGGGGGAGATAGTTGAACTCCGGCTTGACCGGTTCGCGCATCGCGATCTGTTGCCAGCCCTCAGGGACGGGCTCACCTGCTGATATTGAAGTGCTCTGCAGCAATAGAGTCAGCAGAATTCCCAACAGTAAGGAGATAGACGGTGACTTAAGGGAAGAATTCATGAGAAGACCTTTCGGTTTTACGTTGTAACAACCGCTTTACCGTAAAATTGATCAAGGTGCGTTTTGTAAGATTGTATCAGATCAGGAGTCTGCTCAGGTAACACTTTACCGGCTGCAACAAGGCATTCTGTGAGATCGTCTAATGTCTCTTCCTTGAGTGTTTCGGAGAAGATCAGCATTAAACGACGTTCGACAAGGTCGCCTAAAGTTTCTGCCCACTCATGCTCAATGGTCCAGGCAACATACTGGCGTGGCAGCGAAGTCCCCCGGATCAGTTCCGGAGAAAACTCGGGGAGCGAATCGAGTATCTCCTCCAGGTAGGTTCCCTGTAGCGTCCAAAGTGCCTTGATGCTGTCCCGGGGGAGCGAGTATTTTTCGGCAAGACGATCCAGTTCCGTGTTGAAAATGGACTCTGTCTGCGGGTAGCCTTCTGCTCCGGGAACCAGGCGGGTTTTGGATTGTGAGAAATAACTTTTTCCCAGTTTGCGCAGGATCCGATCAGAAACTTTTTCGGCAAAGGCCCGCCAGGAAGTCAATTTGCCTCCGACCAATGTGACAATCCAGCCAAAGGGACCTTCGTAATCTTTGAGCGAATGATCGCGGGAGATCGAGGCGGCTTTCCCCTGTGGCTGATAAGGCAGAGGACGAACACCACTGTAATGCAGATTGATATCATCGAGGGTCAGTTCGACCTGGGGAAAAACCATGTTGACCATCTCTACCAGGTATTTCAGTTCCTCCGGACTCGCGGTGACATCCAGCGGATTACCCTCCACGCGAACATCGGTCGTGCCGATCAAGGTGGAGTCGCCAAAGGGGAGAATGAAAACCAGTCGACCATCGCTGGCTTCGGAATAGACAGCTTGTGTGCCCAGCGCCTCACGCAGCCCAGGGTGAAACGAAATGATGTGACTACCCTTGGTTCCCCCCATCAGACGGGGGGACGGTACATCCATCTGTTCCAGCGTCAGATCACCACAGGCCCCCGAAGCGTTGACGATAACGGTTGGAACGAATTCACTTTCAGGTTGTGCGTCCGCATGCAGATTGCGAATCACCGCGGTCCGCTCTTTGAGCCTGACCTGGTGGTAGGTCAGCAGTTCGAATTCGATGCCTTTCTCACGGGCAATACGCTGACAATCATGCAGCAGCGCGACGACGAAGCGTTCGGGAAATCGCATTTGTGCATCAGAATAGCAGGCCATCCAGCGGAATTTGGACGCATTGATTTGAGGAAGTCCCGTTTCCCCGACATTATGAACGGAATGGCGAGGGAGATTTCCCTTTGATGCAAACCAGTCGTAGAGGGTCAGTCCGATGTTGACCAGATACAGTCCGCGTTCTGAAGAGAAATTCAAATGCGAGGTCAGCCAGGGAACGCCCGGCACACGGAAGCCACTCAGAAACCGCAGCCCGGAAGAGGGGATTCCCGATGCCCGATGAGACAGGGGAATTGCAAAACGCAGGGGCTTAACCAGGTGGGGAGCCAGGTTCAACAGGATGCCCCGTTCGTGAACCGATTCACTTACGAGTGAAAAATCGCCATATTCCAGATACCTGAGTCCACCATGAATCAAGCGGGATGATTTCGACGTCGCCCCCTGTGAGAGATCTCCCTGATCGACGATCGTCACCGGCATATCGTTGAGCAGCAGTTCCCTGGCGATCGCGACGCCATTGATGCCGGCTCCGAGGATGAGTGCCCGCTCTGATTGATTCATTGAGGTTGTTCCTGCCTGAAGTTTAAGTGGTCGGTTGGAATTCCATGATCAGACGATGCTCATGAGGGCGATAGTAGCCCTCTACCCGGGTACGAACATTGAATCCGAAGCTTTCGTAGAGTTTGACTGCGGGGGTGTTTTCCGGATTTACGGTCAGCAGAACGACGTCTTGTGCGTCTTGCAGTGCCTGCTGCATCAGGGCCGAGCCGATTCCCTTGCCGCGATAATCAGGGTGGACCATGATTTTGTGAAGAAAAATTTCACTGGTATTTGTGGGGAACATCAAGAGCGCTCCTGTCACGCGTTCTCTTTGATCGGGCTGCGACTCCACAGAAATTAGAACCGTCGCATACTCACACCAGAGCCGCCAGGCATGCTCACCATCAGGGATATAGGTGTCCGGCTCTTCGGGCCAGGCGATACGGTCCAGGGCTGCTACATCCAGAAAATGACCCGGTTGAGCCAGTTTAATCTTATACAATCCAAAAGCCTTTCATTGTCGCTTTTTTTCAGAGAATCTGCGGCTGAGATACTGAAGCCTATTGTACGATCTCATCTGAACTGTTTCGATCTTGATTGAATAGAATTCGGCGTTCCGGTAAAAGATTAAGTGGCTTTTAAATCCATCTTGAAATATTCCGCTGACAACATCTGCTTGCTGATCACATGACTTCCTCTTCCATTCCCCACGTGGCACTGCTGATTGAGACCTCCCGCTCCCATGGGCGCGGGCTGTTGAACGGCATTCGTCAGTTTATCGCTGAGAATGAAGAGTGGTCTGTGTTTCTGATGCCCCGCTCCCTGGATTCTCAGATTCCGGACTGGATCTCCCGCTGGAAAGGGGATGGAATTCTCAGTCGAACGACCAGCCAGGAAATGGCCGACGCGATCACCGCTTCCGGGATTCCCACCGTTGAACTGCGGTCGACGAAACTCAAGCATGCCTTTCCGTTTCTGGGGATCGATAACCGGGCCATGGGACGACTGGTCGCCGAGCATTTTCTCGAACGGGGGATTCGTCACTTCGGTGTCTATGAAATCGGTATCGAAGTCTATTTTGAAGAACGCAGGGACAATTACATTCAAACGATCCAGCAGGCGGGTTACGAAGTGAGTGTGTTTTCCGCGGCAGAAGATTCGGAGGCCCCTCGCGAATGGGAGAAGCACCAGGAACAGATGGCAAACTGGGTACGTGGTCTCCCCAAACCGGTGGGGATCATGGCATGTACCGATCAGCTCGGTTTCTGGTTGCTGGATGCCTGTGACCGGGCAGGAATCTCGGTTCCCGATGAGGTGGCCGTGGTAGGCGTCGAAAATGACGAGATCCTCTGCATGATGGCCCGGCCGCCACTTTCGAGCGTGGCTTTCAACTCAGCCCGGATTGGTTACGAGGCGGCAGCGTTGTTGAGCAGATTGATGCAGGGGGAGCCAGTCCCGGAAGAACCGTTCATGATTGATCCCCTGGGAATTGTGACACGTCAGTCTTCCGATGTCGTCGCCGTGGATGATCCGGAGCTGGCCATGGCGCTGCGGTTCATTCGCGAGAATGCCTGTCGTGGAATTCAGGTGGGGGATATTCTCAAACAGGTTCCGCTGTCTCGAACCGCGTTGGAACGACAGATGAAAGCGGCCATTGGACGTTCTCCCAAAGCAGAGATTCTCCGCAACCAGCTGGAACGGGCCAAAGAACTGCTCGTCTCGACCGAATTGTCTCTGGCACAGATCTCGGAACGCGTTGGATTTCGGCACGCACAGCATTTCAGCACGATATTCAAGGAGAAACTGGGGGAAACGCCGGGCTCTTATCGTGCTAAAATGCACTGAATTAACGTTTTGCTGACAAGATCCTGGAGCATTTTCAGGTCATAATTGTGATTTGATACGCAAAACCTGATAATGTTTATGGGAATCCGTAATGACGGGGAGGGGATCCCTCGTAAAATTAATTCCGTTCGAAGTTCATATTTTACGTAGAAGGAAAGACTTGAATGAACAAGGTGCTGATCATCGTTGGTGATGCCACAGAAACTGTCGATACGCTGTATCCCTACTATCGCCTGATTGAGGGAGGCTATGAACCTGTCGTCGCAGCTCCCGAAAAACGGCGGTACCAGATGGTATTGCATGAAGTCAAACCGGGCTGGACCATCACCAAAGAATGGGAAGGGTATTCGATCGAAGCAGACATCGCTTTCAAAGATATCAAAGAAGAAGAATACCTGGGTATCTTTTTCAGTGGTGGACGTGCGCCAGAGTACATTCGCGACGATGAGGATCTGATCCGCATCACACAGCATTTCTTCGAAACCGGAAAGCCGATCGCTTCCGTCTGCCACGGAGTGGAAATTCCAGCGCGGGCCGGGTGCGTCAAAGGCCGTCGGATGGCCACTGTGCCTAAGTGCCAGTTTGATCTGGAAGTCTGTGGCGGCATTTTTGTCAATGAGCCCTGTGTGATTGACGGGAATCTCGTCAGCGGCCGCACCTACCATGACCACGGACACTATATGGGACCCTGGATGAAAATGCTGGATGAAGCCCAGAGCCAGTTCTGATTTGAATTCAATAACCAATCTTGCCAGCGCAACAGGAGAGTGTAATGACTTCACGGAAACTGACACGTCGATCATTTCTGAAAACTTCTGCAGCCGGTCTGCCGCTTGCCTGCCTGGCACCGGGGGTCTTCGTCAATACGGCACGCTCTGCTCAAAAGTCACGGAACTCAAACGAGCGGCTGAAGATTGGTTCCATTGGTATGCGTTACCAGGGATCGGTCATCGCAGATAAAGCGCAGGAATATGGCGACATCGTCGCGATAGCCGACGTGGATCGTGAGATCGCGCAGAAGGCCCGCAAGCAGTTTGGCGGTAAAGCGACACTGTTTGAAGATTACCGTGAGATGCTTGAAAAGGCCGACATTGATGTCGTAACGATCGGCGCACCCGATCACTGGCATACTAAAATGCTGATCGATGCCTGCCGGGCCGGGAAAGACGTCTATTGTGAAAAGCCACTCACACTGACCGTAGATGAAGGTAAGATCCTGAACCGGGTTGTCAAAGATACCAACGCGGTCGTGCAGGTCGGAACCTGGCAGCGAAGCGATCATCGTTTCCGCCAGGCCGTTGAAATGGTACATGACGGACGCATCGGCAACCTGAAGAAGGTGACCGTCACGCTCAGTAAAAACAAAACGGGTGGTCCCTTCAAGCCCGAGCCTGTCCCTTCAGTCTTAAACTGGGATTTGTGGCAGGGGCAGACTCCTGATGTGCCTTATATTAAGGAACGTTGTCACTATACGTTCCGCTGGTGGTATGAGTATTCGGGGGGCCAGATGACTGACTGGGGCGCGCATCACATTGATATCGCCCAGTGGGGAGCTGGAATGCAGGATACCGGTCCTGTCGATATCGAAGGGACCGCCACATTTCCGAACGTCGAAAACGGCTACAATGTTGCCCTCGACTACCATTTGAAGGCCCGCTATGCCAACGGGGTGATTCTGGAAGTCAATGACACCGGTCGAACCGGCGTCATGTTTGAAGGTGACGAGGGACGAATGTTTGTAAACCGGGGGACGATCGCCGGTAAACCCGTCGAGGATCTGAAGCAGAATCCACTGCCCCGCGAAAAGTTTAATGTCTATGCTCACGACAATCTCTCCCGACCTCCCCGGATGGGCAAACTGGATGCGATTGTCAATCACATGGGCAATTTCTTCGACTGCATCGAATCTCGCGAAACGCCGATCTCGAGTGTGCAGAATCAGCACCGTTCAGTTTCAGTCTGTCATATCGGCAATATCTCTCAACGCCTGGGGCGTAAGCTGACCTGGGATCCCGAACAGGAACTGTTTGTGGGAGACGACGAAGCCAATACGTGGCTCAAACGGGAGCAGAGAAAAGGTTACGAAATCACTGATTCCTGAACCGTAGTCAGTTCAGCGTTAAACAAGTTTCGCCTGTCCCGTTTTTCTACAACCAGGAGCAATCATGTCGGTTTCCACAGGGATCATCACGGAAGAGCATAAACGTCAGTTTGAGGAAGAGGGATATTTTATTCTGGAGAGGGTCATCCCCGAAGAGGATCTACAGATCATTCGGGATTCCTGTGCTCATCTGATCGATCTGATGCATCAGGAAATGGATCGGCTGGGAACAGACCATATTCATATTAGCCATCGAGGCAAACGTTACCACATCGCGAAAAAATACGATCAGGCGCCACGTCTGACTGAATATGTATTTGGCGATCTGATGGCGGAAATCTGTAAGGCCACCATCGGAGACACAGCGTATCTGTTTTACGATCAGTACGTTGTCAAAGCGGCGGAGAAGGGGATCAAGTTTTCCTGGCACCAGGATTCTGGCTACCTGGGGTTCAATCATCGTCCCTATGTGACGGTCTGGGCGGCCGTAGATGATATGACCGTGGAAAACGGGACCGTTGATGTGTTGCCCTTTTCGACGGTTGGTATCCGTTCCTTAGTGGAACACATTCGGGATCCTGAGACCGGCGACAAAACCGGCTACTTCGGTAAGGAACCGGGAGTCACAGCAGTCGTTCCCGCAGGGAGCCTGGCTGTGTTCAGTTCTCTCACCTTCCATCGCAGTGGTGCTAATACGACCGATAAAATGCGTCGGGCGTACGTCACCCAATATTCACCGGAACCAATTTATGATCCGGAAACCGGTCAGCCCAAACATTTGGCGGTACCGTTCCTTAAAGGTGGGGACCGCGTGGTATCCTGATCAATTGAGTGAAACAGAACTTTAGAAAGACAGACCAATGCACGAACAGATCACTCGTCGCGGTTTTAATAAACGACTGCTGGGAACAGCCTGTGCAGCGACTTTGGCTGGCAACACTCTGGCTGCGGCGACTAAAACACCACAAAAGGCATTTCAACTGAACTACATTGTCGCTTCCTGTATGTATGGGACACTCCCCCTGGAAACGATTCTGCAGGAAACTCCCAAAACGGGAGCGCAATATCTGGAGATCTGGGCGAAACGGCACGGGAACCAACGCGAGCAGATTGACGAGTTGGGCGTCGAAAAGACAAAGCAGCTGTTTGATCAATACAACGTCAAGCTGGGCAGCTTTACCTGTTTCAAGTATGGCCTGTTCAACATGCAGGGCGAGATGGACCTGGTCAAGCAGTTGGGCGGTGACATGGTGATCTGTAACAGCGGAGGTCCCAAAGGTCTGAAAGGGGCCGAACTGAAAGCTGCGATTAAAAAGTTTGCCGAAAAGCTGAAACCGCATGTCGATGCTGCTGCTGAGAAGGGCGTCATTGTCGGCCTGGAGAATCATGGAGGTGGATTAATCAATGATCCGGATACACAGCTCTGGCTGATGGAAATGCTGCCAGCGAAAAACTTCGGAATCGCGCTGGCTCCCTATCACCTGGAACAGGATCCGGAGATGATGGCCCGGCTGATTCAAGATCTGGATGAACGGCTCGTGCACTTCCAGGCCTGGCAACACGGCATGGGCTGTATTAAGAAACTTCCCAAGGAACAGGAACTCCTGCAACTGCCTGGTCGAGGTGACCTGAATTTTGTTCCCGTCCTCGCAGCACTTAAACAGATCAACTACCAGGGACGAACCGAAATCTTCATGCATCCCGTACCCCGCGGAATTCCGATTATGCCTACCGCGGAACAGGTGACGGCTGAGATCAACCGTTCTCGCGCCTATCTGGAGAACTGTCTGAAACAGGCATGAACTGCAATCGCAACTCAACACCAAGACTGAGGCTGTTTTTCATGAAAGTACGACGTATCCTCCTGACGGCGGTATTCGGTCTGATCTGTCTGATGTCTCTGGAACATGCTCAGGCACAGGAACCAACCAAGCGGCCCAATATTCTGCTGATTATGGCTGACGACCAGGGATACTGGGACACGGAAGTTGCTGGCAACCCTCACATCGAAACGCCTGCTTTAAAACAGATGGCGGCGGAAGGGGTCACGTTCACACACTTCCATGCAAACATGGTATGTGCTCCCACGCGTGCCGGATTGATGACGGGGCGACATTATCTGCGGACCGGACTTTATAACACGCGTTTTGGTGGTGATACGCTGGGCCGGAATGAGACGACGATCGCACAGGTGCTGAAATCAGCCGGCTATCGGACGGCGTTGTTCGGAAAATGGCACCTCGGGCGTTATTCTCAATATCAACCGCACCGGCGGGGTTTCGATCATTTCTTCGGTCATTACCATGGTCATATCGAACGCTATTCGAATCCAGACCAGGTGGTGGTAAACGGGCAACCGGTCGAAACACGTGGCTATGTTACTGATCTGTTTACTGAGGCGGCGATCGATTTTATCAAACGCGACCAGCAGCAGCCTTTCTTCTGTTTTCTGGCCTTCAATGCACCGCATTCTCCTTTTTTGCTGGATACGACTCACTTCGGTCAACCGGAGGGGGACAAGCTAATCGAAAAATACCTCGCCAAGGGGCTACCTCTCCGAGAAGCACGCATTTATGGAATGGTGGAACGCATTGATCAAAATCTTAGTCGATTGTTCAAAATGCTGAAGGAACAAGGACTGGATGAAGAAACGCTGGTGATTTATACCAGCGATAATGGAGGCGTCAGCAAGGCGTTCAAGGCGGGCCTTAAAGGAAGCAAGGGGAGTGCCTATGAAGGGGGGACGCGCGTGCCTTTCGTCGTCCGCTGGCCTGGTCAGATTCCAGCAGGAAAACAGACCGACGCGCTGGTAGCTCAGATTGATTTGTTTCCCACGTTCTGCGAACTGGCGGGAGTCAGTATTCCCGAAGGTGTTGACCTTGATGGAAAATCCATCCTGTCTCTCATGCTGCAGGGGGGAGGTGAGTCGCCTCACGAGTACCTGTATCACACCTGGGATCGTTACACACCGAATCCATGGCATCGCTGGTCGATTCACGGTCCACGGTTCAAGCTGGTAGGACACGATCCTCAAGGCAAAAAGAAACAGCAGGAGCCGGCTGGTCAGTTGTATGACCTCACAGCAGATCCAGGTGAGACCAAGGACGTCTCCCGGAAATACCCCGAAGAGGCTTCCCGCCTGCGAAATGAGTTTCACCGCTGGTTCGATGATGTGACTCAGGGGCAGGAATATCAGCCGGCTGCGATACCTGTGGGAGATCCTACGGAAACGGTTGTCGAGTTACAGCCGAGCTGGGCCATCATTGATGGTGACGGACTCGAATATTCGTTCGACGGATATGACTGGGATACCCTTGATGGCTGGAAATCCAACAAGAGTACCGCGCATTGGCAGTTGGACGTACTGAGACCGGGCCGTTATGAGGTCGAACTCAGCTATGGATATCGTTCGGAACCCACGACAAGCGGAACTCTGCAACTGACAGTAGGGGATCAGAGCCTGAGTTGTAAGTTCCCCATGACGACAAGCCAAAATGTCTTCATGAAAACCAAGACGGGCACGCTGACTCTGCCACAGGGAGCACAGAAGCTCACAATTCGGGCCGCTGCCCCCGAGGGGATTCAGGGACTGCGGCTGAATTCAATCTGGCTCAAAGCCTTACCTGAATAAATCAGGATCAGAGTGACTTACGAATTCGCTGGAAGCTTTCCTGGATCTCTTTGCCGACATTCCATAGCGCGTCCGCTACTCCGCCAGCTGATTCCGAGACGGCATCTTTCATCGGTTTATAATCGTCCTTCAGTTTATCAAACCGATCCGTGACCTGTTCCCACTCGTCCTGTGCTTCTTTCTTTCCCAGATGAATTTTCAAGGCCAGTTCATCGCGTTGTTGTTGCAGAGCACTGATCAGTTCGTCCATGCGATTGCGGTTGGTCATGGTTGTGGTTCCTTACTTTGGATCATTCTATTGAAAACAAAGATCAATTGGTCAGATTGAATCTTGCTGTGTTTTTACAGCTGCTTACTTTCATTATACCAGTTTTTCCAAGAAGTCGACAGCTGCTAAGTTGCAACTGGCCAATATTTAATGGCTCACATCAGTCGCCTACATTGGAGTCGTGTCAGTCAATCAGAACCAGGGCGTCCTGCAGTTCGTTTTTATCATCAGAGGCACGAGGCAGGGGCTTAGCTGCCTGTTCGCCGATTTCTCGAATGACTTCACAGATCGTTTCAGCTGCCTTCCCTGAGTGGAGACCTGCTGTCAGTTTTTGGCAGATCTGATCAATGAAAGTCTGCCCCAGTTTGTCGATGACCGCCTGGTCAGCCAGTGTCACTGCCACATGCTCAAACAGGGAGATGTAGATGAGTACTCCGGTCCCCCCCTCGGTGTGGTGGACGCGCTTATCGAAAAAGATCTCCCGGGCACGAGCGGCGACTTCATCCTGCATCTGTTGGCGGGGCGTAAACAGACGACGAAGCCAGCCGATGCGGCTTCCGGCAATCGCTCCCAGAATAAACGCGATGACCATCGCGAGGGCCGCCAGAATCAGTTCGACAATGACGGGTAAACCGCCCCAGTCACCTGCCTGTCCCTGAACACGGGGAAAGAAATACCAGAAGCCCAGTGCTGTGATGACGGTCAACCAGATCCCCACAACGTCTTCCGGACGATCGTAGCGACCTGAAGCGGTTGCCAGTACTGGGACAATCTCACAGGATGTTTTACCCTCGGCGTCAACAACGGCCTGCTCAACCTGCTTTTGTTGTTCTTCGGTTAAAAAGTTAAATGCGCTCTGCATGGAAATGAGCTTTCGATCTGGAAACTGGGGAATAACGATCTGGTTACCACGAGCCGGTGGCACCGCCACCACCGGAGAAGCCCCCTCCGAATGAGCCGCCACTGAAACCGCCTCCTCCACCTCCCCGGTTGGTGAGCATCTGGTAGAGAATCGTGCCGATTACCGCAAAGATGACGCCCCAGAATAACCAGGCCCAGCCACTGGATCCGCGGCGAATTAAAGAGACGATGGTGAAAATGGCCAGGCCAATCACCACTGCGATGATGACGTAGCTCCAAGCAGACTGTGGCTTGGCAGGCATTGCCAGCTTGCGTGCCATTTTATCGAGGGCTTCGACTCCCGCCAGAATTCCCTGTGAAAACTGTCCCTGTTTGAAATGGGGGATGATGTAGTCGTCCATGATTTCACGGCACTTGGCATCGTCTTCCCGCCCCCAGCCGGCTCCCAGCTCAATGCGTGCCTTGCGATCATCTTTAGACACCAGTAACAGAATGCCGGTATTCCAGTCCTGATCATTCAGTTTGGCGTGTCCGATCTGCCACTGGTTGAAGAGGATCGTTGCAAAGGTTTCGATCCGCATATCAGCGCCGCCATGTTTGGCCATCGAATCGATGGTGACAACGATGATCGGCGTCGCCTTATCTGTCAGCAGTTTGTCACAAATCTCCTGGATCTTTTTCTTTGCCGGTTCATCGATCATGCCGGCCAGATCGCGAACGAACTCACGATCTCCCGGCGGTTCGAGCGTTAATTCCAAGGCCTGAACTGAATTCAGCCTGCTGAAACTGATTAAGGCCAGCGTCAGAAAGACGACGAGGTATTGATACTTGAGTGGGGATTTCACGTAATCTCGCTTGATTCAGAGAACTGACTTCAGTGATTAAACTGAAGTCAGTCTATGAATCTGTGCGAATAATTTCAATTCCACTTAGTGCAGCCGGCATTTGCTGGGCTGCTTCGTTTTGCGGGGCCAGTTCGAGATGAAGATTGTCTTTGACTGGTACTCCCTCGAATTTCAGAACCTGAATTCCCTGTTTTCCATGTGGATTGAAATCTTCCTGCACGACCTTGCCCTGCAGTTTAATTGTAAACAGGGGGGCTGCCTGAGAGTCATTGACAGAGACGGGTTCCAGTTCCGAGAAGGAGAGCTGCACCGAATAGGATGCAGGTTCGTCATCTTTCCCCAGTAGCGGAATCGTACATTCTTTCAATCCCCGTGCCCAGGAAGTATAGACCCAGGGTGGTTCTGCTTCTTTCACAGGATGCGTAGTTTCATTCAGACTGTTATAGCCACCACCACTGTTGAATTTAGGACTGATATCAAATTTGAAGTCGAGCCCCGTTTCGCGACTGGGCTTCGGACGCGGATATGCCATCCAGACAGTTCCGCGGGCATCCCGCCGGTCACCGGGAGCTCCCATATTCAGGGCCATGTGATCGACCGGTGTTTTCGGACCGACCGAGCTGAAAATAGTCCAGTGTTTTCGTTCTTCTCGCGGTTCGAGCACAATCGTTGACGAAATCGAAAACAGACAGACACAGCCGGCACTCGATTCCGGGATCATGACCAGACCGTTGGCTGGGATCGCGTTGATCCAGCAACCCGTACGATGGCCCGCGAAGTGACGGGTGCCTGCGTCTTTTTCCAGGTCATAAAAGCCGGTGAAACCGGAACGGAACATCAACAGGTTTTCGGAGGCGGCCAGCATGCCGCAGTGATGTCCTTCCCGCATGATACTCCAGGGAACTTCTTTGCCGGTCAGTGGGTGTTTCCGCATGTGCTGCAGACCGGTGTAGAGGTCGTAGGACCAGGGTTCAGCAATTACCTTGTCACCCACGATGATGGGACGATGGCGATAGTTGGCGTCCTTCTTCCAGAGAAGTGCACCATCGTTTGCATTCAGAGCAACGAGTCGACGTCGCGAGAAATCGCCGGCGATAAACTGTTTCCAGTAATGACCGTTGGCATTGGCGCCACAGAGCAGCAGAACGTTGTTCTGGTAGAGCAACGTAAGTTTTCCACCCCCAATGCCAATTTCGCTACAGTCAGTCACATCGACTGGGGTGGACCAGAGTTTTTTGCCCGATTTGACGTCGAGGGCGACTGCGAGACGCAGGTCCTGTTTTTTCAGGCGGTCTTCTGCGATTTCCCGTTCTTTCCCGGTCAAATCTTTCAGGTGTGATTTGTCCTGACGGAGAATCTCTGCCCGCTGCTCGCTGGTAATGGAACTATCGATAAAATAAGCGGCTTCCGGACCAATGGCGATGGTGTGATGCGCGATGCTTTTGCCCTGATAGGTCCAGGCAGGTTTACCTGTTTTGACGTCGATTGCAAAAACGGCGTCCGTTGAATCTTCAGTTCTGCGACCGCGGCGGATCTGCCGGGCAGCGAGTTCCTGACGAGTCGTCGCGGTACCGAACAACAAGCCATCCTGATAGGCGAGGTATCCCCATTCGTGCTTGCCATCATTGAACTGCTCGGGCAGGGGGATTTTTTTGACCGTTTTCCCCGTGGCTGCATCCAGTTGATAACAATATTCCTTCATCATGAAAAACAGGCTGTCTTCACTGGCGACCAGGTTACCAGGGTTCTGGTTCTGGAATACACCGGTGCGGATGGCCTGGGGATTTTCACGTTCCCAGAGAAACAGTCCGTTATAGGCATCGAAGGCCATGATGGTGCTTTCACCCTGAATGAACAGGCGGCCGTTGATTGCCAGTGGACCTACTGCCCCTTCATGGCGGTTTACCATTTTCTTTTCACCGGGGTCGCCAAACCAGAGCACACCCAGACCACCTCTGACGAGTTGATCCTTGCTGCTGGCGGTATTTCCCGGATCAGCATACTGATGTGACCAGCTGCCGGCTCCTGGAAGGGCTCCCCGGATGAGCAGGGCGTAGCCATCCTGAGTCTTAATCTCTGCGGTTTCGGTAAGGCCGGTATCTTTGAGCCAGCCTGTCAGACTGACTGAATCCGTTGTTGCTGATTTCGGGGCGGCGGGGGTTCCCAGACAGATGGTGCCTCCCAATGGTTTGACATGCGTGGCGACATCTTTCGGAATCCCAGGGACTTTTCCTGTTTTGAGCAGTGTGTCTGAGACAATCAGATTTGCAAAGTAGTGTGAATAAGGCAGCGGCGATAGTTCGGTCTGATGGAATGTGATCCGATGTCCGTAGTAGCCTGCCTGGCTCAGTTTTTCCCGGGCTGCAGCAACTTTGGCAGCATCGGGTTCGATACAGTAGAATTTCAACTTTGAGTTGCGGGCCAGTTCGTAAGCCAACTGTCCCTCTTCACCACCCAGAACCAGGCAGAAACCGTCTTGGACTCCCGTGTTTTTCAGGATGTCCTGAGCAGCCTGCTGGTAACGGGCAGACGCAGCATTGTCCGCATATGGATTCTCTGTTGAGACGGTATCGAGTTCCGTCAGCTTTTCAGTCGGAGTACTTGAGGAGCCAAAACCGATGATGTCGCCAGCGGAGGTGCTGACAACCAGCTGACCATCAGAAACAGCCAGGCCTCGGGCCTTCCCTTTGACTTTCAATGTCTGCAGGACCTTGCCGGAATCGGCTTCGAGAATCAGCACCTGCTCCTGACCGCCGGCGATGACTTTATCTCCCGCCACGATCAGTGAGTCACGGGCAACGATTGGCTTCTCCCAGATGACTCCTGCTTGAGTGTATTGTTTATTTTCTTCCTGTAATTTCTTGATCTGATCCCGGGCCGCTGTGGCTTTGTCGCCTTTGAGGCTGCGAAGTTTACGGAACAGGCCGTTGATGGTCATTTCATTAGCGTGGGCTTTCTGAGAACCTTGGGCATGCTCGAGCCGATTGACCTTTAACAGGCTCGTATCGGTGGCCAGGTAAGCGTACTCATCTTTGACCACCATCTGTTGTCCATTGATCCAGGCAAAGCCCACATCGCCTTCATCCTGAGTCAGGGCGAGAATATGGTGAGCACCCATCGAATAGATCTGTCCATCGGCCAGCAGCGCCTGGGTGCCGCCGACAACACCACCCGCAGTGCTGCGCCAACTGTAAGATCGGTTGTGTTCCTGTTCCCCTGTCTTTTTATTGAAGGCTGCGGGAAGAGAACGACCAGAGGGGAAAAACAGGAAATCATCATTAGCTAGAATATAGCCTTGGGGTGAGAGTTCATTTCGACCAGCGCTGGTCTGACTCAGATTATCGATTTTCCAGATTACTTTTCCGGAATTGGCATCAACGGCATACAGGTAAATATTTTCATGGGGAAAAATGCCGGCACCGAAGTAGGCGATTCCTTCATCGACCAGTACGTTTGTGCGGACGGGCCAGCGTGAGACCATTTCTCCGCGGGCAATAATCATTTCTTCGTTCAGCCCTGCCCGCAGTTTCCAGATCTCTTTTCCAGTTGCTGCGTCAAGGCAATACACGAATCCATCATCGGAGCCAAAATAGACTTTCGCCTGATGGACGGTCGGGGAGAGGCGAATCGGCCCGCCGGTAAAGAAACGCCAGAGTATCTGGCCACTTTTCAGATCAACGCAACGCAACTGATGATCGACCGAGGATCCGAAATAGACCTTTCCTGCAGAGATCGCGACCTGAAAGGCATCGTCAAAATCAACCCGCGATTCCAGATCGTGGCCTTCGATGACCCGTTCGCCGGGATCGGTCTGGCCAGTCTGAGGTGCACTTGGAGCCGAGTATTGCCAGGCAGGGACCAGGGGAGTCTGGATGCTGTCCGATGTGGCACCAGCACGCTCCCGATCCATGAGATAAGTCGGCCAGTCTTTCGCTGACAGCTCATTCCTGGGCTGAGTTAAAACAGAGACGAGGGTAAGCAGACAGAGGGTGAGGAGGGGGAGTCGCTGTTTCACTGATTGATCCTTCATAATCTGGCGGAGATCATTCCGAGCCGCCTGTTGAGGGGGCGGGTAATAATCAAGCTAATATATCGATGGATGTTGATGCCATTGAGTATACCGGGGCTGGTCGTGGAATCGCAAGTAGTTGCAGAAAACAGACGCTTTGAATTGCAATGTTTCTGGCAGGGCTCTATTTTGGGGATCATTGTTAGTTTTGTGAGTGCGTTTGGTGAATCTTTGATTTTGAGTCAGGGAACGCTGGCCTGACGCTCGCAATCAGCTCACGATTTATCAAAAAATCGGTACCTGAAGTGCGTGTCCAATTGAAATCTATGAGGGATCTCAGGATGAAGAATAAGATATTACTATCTCTGGCAGGTTTGTGTCTGTTTAGCGGCTGCCCCGCTCACAATCCTCCGTCTGATCAGGGACAGCAGAAACAGGAACAGCCGACAGAAGGTAAAGAACACAAAACCGCACCAGAAAAAGAAGTGACGGTAAAACCCGATGATCCCGAAGCGGTCAAAGCCTTCAAAGCTCTGGACGCGAAAATGGTAACCTCCGATGATGGACGGGTGCTCATTCTCGATTTGAAAGGGACAAACGCCAAGGACGAAGACCTGAAGCATCTGGCTGGTTTGCCTTCCCTGGAACGGCTGATTATCTGGGGGCCAAATTTTACCGATGCAGCGACCGAAGAGATCGGTAAAAAGAAGGGGCTCTGGTTTGTCAGTCTGGAAAGCACGGCCATTGGCGATGCAGGGGTCAAAAATCTTGCCGATCTGAAGGATCTGCAGGTACTCTCATTGCGGGCGACCAATATTACCAATGATGCACTGAAGACAGTCGCACAGTTTCCGAAGTTGAAAGACCTCGATCTGCGTTTCAATAAGGAAATCAACGACGAAGGAATGCCGCTGATCAAAGATATGAAAAACCTGAGAGTGTTGAAGGTCCAGGCAACTCAGGTGACCGATGACGGCATGAAAGATGTGGCCCAACTACCGAATCTGCAGCGACTGAATACCTGGGGACGCAACATCTCAGATAAGACTCTGGCGCTGCTCAAGGATAAGAACTTGGTATCACTGGAACTGGATGATACGGAAATTTCTGATGAAGGACTGCAGCACCTCAAGGGGATGACCAATATGGAAGCCCTGCATCTCCGTCGTGACTTTGTGACGGACGCGGGCATCGAAAATATCAAAGATATGAAGAAACTGCAGACACTGCATCTGCGTGATACTGTGGTTACCAATGAAGGGATGAAGAATCTGTCGGGACTGACGGAGCTGACCTATCTCGATCTGGATGAATCGATGATCGGGGACGAAGGGCTGGAGCAGCTCAAAGATCTGAAAAAACTGACCCGTCTCGGCCTCTGGGGAACCGAAACGACTGATGAAGGTTTGAAGGTGGTCTCCGGATTTACCGATCTGAATCGGCTGAATCTGGAAGGTACTCAGATTACCAATGCTGGCCTGGAGCATCTCCTGCCCCTGAAAAAACTCGAATATCTGAATCTGAGCAAAACGGAAATCGGTGATGAAGGATTACAGAAACTCACAGCCTTGAAGAATCTCAAGGAAGTGCAGGTCAGCTTCACCCAGGTGACAGAGGACGGGATCAAGAAGTTCAAGGAAGCGGTTCCCGGTTGCAAGGTCAAGCATTAAAGGATTGGTCGAGCGCAGATGTCTGATCAGGAACAACAGCGGGCACAACGGGCCGTACGTCAGTTTATGCAAAGCTGGCAGCGTTCCGGGCTGACGCATATCAAACACGTCGAGCCGGCGCCCGTGGTTGCTGCGCCTGCAGAAGTTGTTCCACCTGCTGCCCCTGAATCGAAAACGCCGCTGCGAATACGTCCCGCTGAGCCTGAGACTCCACCCGAACGCACACCGGTCTCCCCGCCAGAGCCAGCAGTTGAACATGTTGTTGAACCGGTTGTAGAGACCGCAGACCCGCGAAAGGAAATGAGCGTGCCCCGAACAACGAAATCGAGACTTTCCAAGGCAGATCGCCAGTCTCAACTGGATATTGTGGCTGGGGAAGTTTCTCAATGTCGTCAGTGCCCGGAACTGGCTGAGACACGCACTCAGACCGTATTTGGAGTCGGGAATCCGAGTGCAAAAATCATGTTTATCGGTGAGGCACCCGGGGCGGATGAAGATAAGCAGGGAGAACCCTTCGTGGGGCGGGCAGGGAAGCTGCTGGATAAAATTATCGAAGCCTGCCAGATGAAACGCAGCGAGATCTATATCGCGAATATTCTCAGGTGTCGGCCTCCTGGGAACCGAAATCCGTCCGATCAGGAAGCGGCAAACTGTCGAGGCTTTCTCGATGCTCAGATTGAGATTGTCGATCCGGATTACATCGTCTGTTGGGGCTCTGTGGCTGCTAAAAATCTGCTGCACTCAGAGCTTCCGATTGGCAAGATGCGCGGGCAGTTTTACGAATATGGTCGGGCCAGAGTCGTGTGTACCTACCATCCGTCCTACCTGTTGAGAAACCCATCCGCCAAGAAGAACGTCTGGGAAGACATGATCTTACTGTTCAAAGACATGGGCATCGACCTCAAGGCAACTCAAAATTAGGAACCGTAAGGTCTTTTTGGCTAGTCGTCAATCAGACCATGCAGCTGCAGCAGCTGGCGATGAGAATTGACTCGATTCAGGTGTGGCGGATTGATGTCCTGCGTTGATGAGTGAAATTCTGTCGTGGAAGACACTTTCACTTCCTGCTCTGTCTCGCAGTCGACTTCATCTAATGTCAGCATCAGGCGGAACAGGTCGCGGCAGGTCAGTTTTCCGATCAGCAGTCCCTCATCTGTTACAGGCATACAGCTGTTGCGACGATCTCGGAACAGGGGAGCCTGCAGCAGGGCATCGTCATCCGGTGAGAGGGTTTCCAGCTGAACATGCATGATTGATTCAACGGGGGCATTCATGTCAGCGAGCTGCAATTTCTGTTTCAGAAAATTGTACTCGGGAACAACGCCGACCAGTCGCATTTGATGGTCTGTCACATAAACTTCAGGCGATTCTGCTTCGATCATGCGCCGGGCGGCTTGCTGAAGAGTTGTTCCCAGTGGCACACTGACAGGACTCTGGGTCATCAGATCACGAACTCGTACCTGCATTGTTTCTTCCTTGGCAATGACCTGTTTTGAATGGTTTCAAAACGGTTTCTACAATAGGGACGGATGAAATCGGTTTATCTCACAGGGGAGATTGAAAATTACAGGCCCACTGAAAAGTAGTTCAAGTCCACTGCTGAAAGCAGCAACAGTCTTCAACCAGCCTTTCAATCAAAGATAGGTTGCCAGGAAACAACATGATGCATTTTCTCAACACATTCTCTCGAAAAGCGGGGGGCTGTGCGAAAACCATGCGGGTTGTGCAGGTTGTATCGAGAAGAACTTTGAACCCAGGCAGCGGTCAGCAAGAGAGCAGATTACTGACAGCGTCACTTTATTTACTGATGGCCCTGCAGAATCTCTTCTGCGACCTGATAGACGACTTTCGGCCCCGTGGTCGCCTCAATGTGCCCGAGTTTGTGATGCGAGACCCTGGTGCCCCATTGTTCTGCCAGCTCTGCGATCCGCAGTGAGGGGACAAAGCGATCAAAGTCGGCGATATGCAGATGAATCTGATCGGGAGATAATAACGGTTCCCACTGATTCAATCGCAGTGGTTTACAAAGCGTTTCCAGTTGAGCTTCCTCGGGCGGATCGTGACTGGCGCCGCGGCGGATTGCATTTACTACAGTGCCCCCTTCATCAAGAATTCGCAAGAGATCGACAGGAGGCGTAATTGCATGCGCGAATTCGAGGTTTTCCACCAGCAGAGTCGCTATCAGCGTTAACCAGGCCCCGTGACTGATGCCCATCAGACCGATACGATGTCCCTGAGACTGGAGTGTCAGAATCAGACTCCAGAGATCGAGAACTCCCTGCCGGGCGACCATCAACTGGTGGTCGATATTTCCCCCTGCGATTAACTGGCCAGGTCGGTATCCCGGGGGAGTGCGACGGAAATTGAAAGGGCTGTCCAGCATGACCACATCGATGCCGTGTGGCGTTAATCGTTCCGCCAGCCTGTTAAAGCTGCGGACACCCAACTGCACAATTCCATCAACGGCGACAACGGTCAGACGTTCCGGGTTGTTGCTCTGCGTGGATTGAACGGTCGATTTCCAGTGGCGACCTTTGACGCGGTCATTTTCAGGAAAACCGCTGGCGACGCTGGACTGGAACCTGAAGTCATTTACTTCCGCAGAGGGGAATGTAGTCTTGGAGGCCGGACGTAACTCGGACTGATACTCCAGCTGGGCTGGATCTGGTTTCGGAGAAAAAAACTGGTCTAACTCGCCACTCTGGAGTTCCGGCGTGGTTTCACGCGCACTCGAGATCACCAGCGGTTGCTTTTGGTAGTAGAAGAACCGATGCAGGAGATAGAAACCAACAACCTCATCCAGGCAAGTCGACCAGAGCTTTTGAAACATACAATAAACTCGGACTGGGGAATGTCTTATTCCGGTTTCTGTTTCAGGGCTGATTCGATTGCTGCTTCAATATCTGCCTGCGTGATTTCCTGGCTGGGGTCTGCAAAAGAGAATTTCTTAACTAGTTTCCCACTGCGGTCGTAGATACGGTAATGCGGGAGCGCGCCGTCGTCGATTCCAAAGGTCTCCATCGGATCCTTGTCATCGGCTGCGGTCGCCAGGACGTTAGTGAATTGCGCATTCTGCTTTTCGAGAAATTCGCGAACGGCTTTCTGAGTTGCCTCGTCTGATTCATCCATGCTGACCGAGATCACACTCAACCCCTGATCGGCGAGTTTCTGATTCCATTCCACTGTATGGTGGAAATTCTTGACGCAGGGAATACACCAGGTCGCCCAGAAATCAACCAGAACGACTTTACCCTGCTGTTGCTTGAGGATCTCTTCAAAACCGGCGGCATCGCTTAAGGTCAGTTTGATTTCTTCTGCCTTAGCGGGTTTGGTTTCGGGAGTTGCTGTCTCAGAGGGAACAGCTTCGGGCTGCGGCTCAGTTTTTGTTGTTTCCTGGCTTTCCTGTGACGAGCAGCTGAATGTGAGTAGCAGCAGGCTGCAAACGAGAGCGGTGCGAAACAGACTTTGCTGACGAAGGTTGTGTATCAGTTTTGTAAGGATCATGGTTCGTCCCTGAAAAGTGTAATTAATCGGATATACCTGTTCGAATTTTAAACAAAAACGGAAAAGGAGCATAGTGTGAAGCGGGTTTCCTTCAGTAAGATTAAAGAGTCCAATAATTATTGAAATGTCTTTTTAATCCGGGACCCTTTATGAATTTCCCTGGCAAAACGTTTCTGATCTGCACAGTACTGAGTCTCTCTCTGTTAGCGGATCTTCACACACCTCTCCAAGCCGGTTCACCAGAGATCTCCGTACAAATTGAGCGATTGGAAAACACCTGGTTGTATGAAGTCGCGGATGGTGACTATCAGATTCTGGTGGAAGGAGAACCTCTGAAACGCATTACCGGGGCAGAGTTGCCTGCTTTACGCGATCTGGAGATCAAGTTACAGAAACAGAAGCAGAATGATCCTCGGGCAGCGCAACAGCTGAATGCACTGTTGATTGCCATGGGACGCATTGCGGACGAACCGACTTTGATCTATCTGCATGAACTTTTCGAATCTTATCCCGAGCGAAGAAATGATGTGGCTGAGGCTATCAGCTGGTATTCACAAGAGAATCAGCGCCGGGACGCCGACTGGCGGATTCTGGTACGGTCGTTAAATATCGTCGAAGGAAAACAGGCCCGGGCTGTGATGCAGGCATTGACCCGCTTTCACAGGCGATCCAACAAAGCACAATGGATTCGGCAGGTGATTCTGGTCGGGCTGCAGCAGAATCCTGAGGGGCAGGCAATTGCAGTGAAACTGCTGGAGCACTGGACTGGACAACATCCCGAACAGTCGGGAGAAGCTGCTTCTTCTCCGCTCGTGGCCTGGCAGAAATGGTTTGCTCAAAAATATCCGGACGAACTTCCCGCGGAACTTCCGGTGGAACCAGAGGACAGCCGCTGGAAATATGCCGGCCTGTTAAAAGAATTGAAGAACGAGTCGACAAAACCGGCTAATCTGAAGCTGGGAGCTGAAGCATTTGTTAAGGCGACCTGTGTCAAATGTCATCTCTTTGGAAAAACAGGTGAGAAGATCGGACCTGATCTGACTCATGTCAGCAGGCGTTTCCAGCAGAAGGAAATCCTGCAGGCGACCATCTTTCCTTCTCATTTCGTTTCGGAAGAATATCCCACGTTTACCATTATTACCAGTGCCGGTAAGTCTTATACCGGCATGATGGGCGCAGCGGGACCCGATGAGATCATGTTGTTGACCAGTGAAGGCAAACGACAGCTCATTAAAAAGAAGGATGTAGATGAGATCATCCCCGTCAAGAAATCGTCAATGCCTGATGGACTGCTGAATCTACTGTCGAAAGCTGAGGCCGTCCAGCTGATTCGCTATCTGTCCCGACTGCCTGAAGGTGCGTCAGAAGCATATCGGCATACAACGCGATAGGCGTGCCGTTACATGACTGGCGCAAACAGGCGATAAATATTCTGTTTTAATATCACCAGTCTGCTGCGTTGGTCCCACTCAGCCTCAGTGATTCTGGTGGCATCCAGCAGGTCCTGCTCACAGGTTTCTCTCAGCCGCTGGGCAAACTTGCGGTCATAGATTGCCAGTCCGACCTCGAAATTGAGAATCAGGCTGCGGGAATCAAAGTTGGCGGTCCCCACGAGGGACCAGCATCCATCGATCGTGAGCGTTTTCGAATGCAGGATTCCTTTGTTGTACTCATAGATTTCCACGCCGGCATCGAGCAGGGAGTCGTAATAAGAGCGGCCGGCATGTACGGTCGAGGGATTTGCTGACTTGCCGGAAACCAGTAACCTGACATGAACTCCCCGCCGCGCTGCTGATTCCAGCGCGGTTGTTAAAGATTCCGGCGGGACGAAATAAGAGGTTGTCAGTAACAGACTCTCGCGGGCTTCGTTGATGGCGGCAAACATCAGGGTCAGGAAAACATCCGCATTTTTTTCCGGCCCAGAACAGAGTGTCTGTGCTGTGACGTTCCCATCGGTTTCCGGATGGGGATAATACTGCGAATGCGTCAGGGCTTCCCCAGTGGCGAAGAACCAGTCTTCTGCAAACACCTGTTGCAGCTGCAGTGTTTCGGGACCTTCGATTTTGAGATGGGTATCGCGCCAGAAGCCAAGATTCTGATGCAGCCCCAGATATTCATCTCCGATGTTCATACCACCGGTGAATGCCACGTTACCGTCGACAATCACAATTTTACGATGGTTGCGTAGATTGATTGACCAGCGTTCGCGAAAAGAAGCACCTGGCAGGAAGGGGGCGACCTGTATTCCTGCGGCAATCATCGGCTTGAAAAAGTGGTTCCTGAGATTCATTGACCCGAAACCGTCGTAGAGAAAGCGAACTTCAACGCCGGCTTTTGCTTTTTCGATCAGCAGGTCGCGTAGCATTGTTCCTGATTGATCGGGTTGCCAGATATAGTATTCCAGGTGCAGGGAATGTTGGGCGTTCAGAATCGCCTGTTTAATCAGGCCCAGTGTGCGGTTGGTATCTGTCAACAGTTCGATACTGTTGCCATAGGTAGGCACGGTATGGGCGATGTTTTGTGCAAGCCGCATCAGATTCTGATTCAAGACCAGGTACTCATCGTTGGAGAGCAGCTGGTTTTGAATGATCTGGGGGAGTTTGGGAGCCAGCGACTGATTGGCCCGCTCTTTCGATCTGGAACGCCGTTGAACGCGGTTGATTCCAAAGAAGAGATAAATGATACCACCCAGACCGGGGAGCAGCAGAATACTTAGAATCCAGGAAACGGTGGAAACGGGGTGTCGTTTCTTCTGTAGCAGGATGTGGGGAATCAGCGCCAGAGTAATCAGGTAACCGGTAAGTGAGATTGTGGCTGTAATCCAGTCCATCGAAGAGTCTCTCGAGCGCCAGGAAGCATAATACATGCAGGAAGATCAATTTGATTCAGGATTATGCAGTAATCCACTGGTTTCTCCTACCTTGTTTTTCTGTATGGCTTGAAAATTATGAGAATTTCGGGAACTCGGCGGGAATTCCGTTCGTCAAACCAACGCGAAATATTATGATTCCCGTCTGAAGCACTTCAATAATAAACACATCTTGATACAGGTCCTGCAATGTTAAAGTTATCCATAAAAAAACACCTTCTCTGGTCATGCATGCTGGTTAGCCTGACCTCGCTGGGAGTTTATCTCTTTGCGGCAGAAAAAAGTCCGCCCAAAGCCCGTTCGCTGGCAGATTCCTATCAGAAACAGGGAAACTACGGGGATGCCTGGGAGCTGTATCAGAAGCTGGCAACCCGACAGGACAGTTCAGCAACAGAGGTGGTGCATGATCTGCAGGCAGGCATCCAGTGTCTGCAGCGTTTGAATCGTGTCAGTGAAATCGACGCATTTCGAGAAGCGATTCTCAAAGTACACAGCGACGAACCGCTGGTTCTCTCCAGTCTTGCAGAAACACTGATTCAGGGACCTTATTTCGGATATATCATCGATGGTAAGTTCATCCGCGGTCACCAGCGGGGTGGCAGTCGATATGTGAATACACGGGAACAGGACCGTCTCCGGGCATTACAGTTGATGAGTCAGGCGGTTGAGGAATTGAAGTCATCCAATGATCCAACGCTCGCAGCCCAGATTTATGCTGACTATGCCAGATACCTGATGTCAGGCCGTCAGGGACGCGATGCCTGGAAGCTTCAGATTTTGACTGATCTAGAGGCAACCCCCGACTACCAGAGCGTCGGGGCAGAACCTGGCAACTGGTTTCGTGGTGAACCCAGCGGAGGGCCGGAAGGGGCGCCCGTGGATGCGAATGGCAAGCCCGTTTACTATCGAGTGCCCGAGTCCTGGGAGGAAGCGGCTAATGATGGAGAACGCTGGCGCTGGATGCTGGCAGAATCAGTCAAACAGGAGCCCGGGCGGGAAGGGCGTGCGCTTCTGGAAGTCGCGAATTTTACCCGCAGTCAGTTTGGCGTACAGACCCTGCAGCAATACTTTCCCCTGCTGTACCGGTCTCGCGCGATGGACGATGCCAAGGAGGAAGAGCAGGTTAATCCCTATTCTCTGGAGAGTCTGAAAGAATCCGAAACCCTCGCACGTCTGGCAACGGGCATTCAACGCTTCGAATTGCCCGCCGATCAGAATTATATTCTGCTGTATCAGAAGGTGATCTCACTGGGTAAAAGCAACCAGGCGGAAAACGCACTGGCTCAATTGACGAGTGTCTTCGAGAACCGGAGACAGTATCCAGAAGCTGCTAAATACCTGCAGCAGAACATTCAAGAGTATGGTGATCCCGGGCAAAATAAACAGAAGCATCTGAAGCAGATTGTTGGCAATTGGGGAGAATTCGCACCCACTCAAACACAGGCGGCAGGTCAGGGGGCTAAGGTCGATTATCGTTTCCGGAACGGTAAGCAGGTCCATTTTGAAGCGTATGAGATCAACGTTGCTGAATTGTTGAAAGATGTCAAAGACTATCTCAAGTCACATCCGGACCGCCTGGACTGGAATAAAATCAATATTTCGAACCTGGGATATCGTCTGGTTCAGGAACAGCAGAAAAAATATCAGGGAGCACTGGTTTCTCGCTGGGATATGAAACTGGAACCTCTGGAAGGACACCGGGACCGTCGTGTGACTGTCGCCACCCCGCTGCAGAATGCAGGAGCATATCTGCTGATCGCGAAAATGGAAGACGGGAATACCAGTCGGATTGTCGTCTGGCTGGATGATACCGTCATCGTGCATAAGCGGATGGCAGACCGGACCTTCTACTATGTGGCTGATGCCCGCAGCGGACAGCCGGTGCCCAATGCGAATCTGGAGTTTTTTGGATATCAGAACAAATACGTCGCCCGTAATCAGCGACAGACTCTGACCGCCAGTTTTGCAGAGCAGACCGATGAGAACGGTCAGGCATTTCCTGAAAAGAATCTGCTGAAACGCGAGTTTCAATGGATTGCCATCGCCCGTACGAAGTCAGGTCGATTTGCTTACCAGGGGTTCGATCGATTCTGGTACCAGCCGTCCCCCCAGGAAGAGTATCAAGTCAACAAGATTTATGGGATCACTGATCGTCCCGTCTACCGTCCCGGACAGAAGGTCGATTATAAGTTCTGGGTGCGGAACGTGGGCTATGATCTTTCGAAATCTGAGGAAGCCCTGTTTGATCAACGTGAGGTTACTTTAAAGCTGATCGGGCGAGATCAGAAACAGATCTTTGAAAAAACGCTGACGACCGACGAGTATGGCGGTGCAAACGGGGAGTGGGAGATTCCCCAAGATGCCGCTCTGGGCTCTTACAGTTTTGTGGTCGAAGTCAAATATGATTTTCCACCGGGGAATAAACGAAATCGCAAATTTGCTTCGTCGTTCTCGTTCCGCGTCGAGGAGTATAAGAAGCCGGAATACGAAGTCTCAGTCGAGGCACCTGATGAACCCGTGGCGCTGGGAGATACTATTAAAGCCAAAATTAAGGCAAAGTACTATTTTGGCAGTCCGGTGATCAACGCGGAAGTCAAATACAAAGTAACGCGAACCTCTTACGAACAGCACTGGTATCCCTATGATCCATGGGACTGGTTGTACGGATCCGGTTACTGGTGGTTTACCAGTGATCATCCCTGGTATCCCGGTTGGGGCCGCTGGGGATGTATTGCCCCCGGTCCGTGGTGGATCCATCGTCGCTCTGCACCACCAGAAGTTGTGATGTCGAATACGGTTCCGATTGGCAGCAATGGTGAGGTTGAAATCGAGATCGACACAGCACTGGCGAAAGCGATTCACGGCGATGAAGATCATCGATATGAGATTACAGCGGAAGTCGTTGACGAGTCTCGGCGTACGATCGTGGGAAAAGGATCGGTACTGGTAGCCCGTGAACCTTTCAAAGTATTTGCCTGGATGAATCGGGGTTATTATCGGGTTGGTGATTCGATGACGGCCAGCTTCAAGGCACAGACACTCGATCAGAAACCGGTCCAGGGAACCGGGAAGATCGTGCTATACCGCATTACCTACAATCAACAGGGGGAACCACAGGAAACGGCGGTCCAGGAATGGGACGTCAATCCTCAAGAGGACGGTACAATCAATCAAAAGATGTCCGCGACTCAGGCCGGACAATATCGAGTTGCCTGTGTTGTGACTGACAAGCAGGGAAAACAGATTGAAGGAGGCTCACTGTTCACGATCCGAGGTGAAGGTTTTGACGGCAAGGAGTATCGATTCAATGACCTGGAAATCATTGTCGAAAAGAAAAATTACCAGCCGGGGGAAAAAGTCCGTTTGTTGATCAATACGAATCAGCCGGGCAGCACCATTTTGTTGTTTTTGCGTCCCGTGAATGGAATCTACCAGAAACCACAGGTGCTCAAGCTGGCTGGAAAAAGCACCACTTATGAGCTGGACCTGACGCGCAAGGATCTGCCAAACCTGTTTGTGGAAGCTGTGACAATTCACCAGGGGCAGGTATTTACCGAAGCACGTGAAATTGCCGTTCCACCAGAAAAACAGGTGGTCAATCTGGAAGTCGAATCTTCTGAAACCGAATATAAGCCCGGTCAGAACGCGACCGTAAAGTTGAAGGTGACCGATGCGGAAGGAAATCCGGTTGAGGGTTCCCTGGTGGTAAGCGTCTATGACAAGAGTGTGGAGTACATCAGCGGCGGTTCGAATGTGAGTGATATCAAATCATTCTTCTGGAAATGGAAACGTTCACATCACCCTTTGACCTACAGTAGCCTCAGTCGGAGTTTTCATAACCTGCTCAAGCAAGGTGAAGTCGGCATGCAGGTGCTGGGGGCCTTTGGCAATCTCATACCTGCCAACGCTGATAAGTCAGATCAATTCGGAGTCATGGAAGGCCCGGGGCCGGGTGTCTTACCAGCTATGAAGTCTGGCAGAGCAACCCCCATGGCGGGAGTCCCCCTCAGCATGGCCCCTGCCGAAGAAAAGGCAAGTGAGTTACAGGCAGATGCTGCTGTGTCTTCGGCAGGATCTTCAGCTGTAGTCGAACCAGCCGTTCGTCAGAATTTTGCAGATACCGCCTTTTGGAATGGCGCGATCAATCCGGACCGGGATGGGTTAGCTGAGGTCTCCTTTAAGATGCCCGAGAATCTGACCAGCTGGAGGATTCGGAGCTGGTCAATGGGCACAGGGACCATGGTCGGTGAAGGTCAGCGTGAAGTCGTCACTCGTAAAAATCTGATTATTCGGCTCCAGGCTCCCCGGTTCTTTACAGAGACTGATGAAGTCGTGCTGAGTGCGAACGTGCATAACTACCTGAAGACATCCAAGGATGTGAAGGTAGTGCTCGAACTGGACGGCGATGCGCTGGAACCGCTGGATGAACTGACTCAGATGGTGACGATTGACGCCAATGGCGAGAAACGGATTGACTGGCGGGTCAAAGCCTCACGGGCCGGTTTTGCCGTGATTCGCATGAAAGCATTGACCGATGAGGAATCCGATGCGATGCAGATGACCTTCCCGGTCAAAGTACACGGAATTTTAAAGACAGAATCCTTTACCGGCAGTATTCGTCCCGCTGATACTTCGGCCCAGATCAGTTTTCAGATTCCCGGTCAGCGGACGACGGAACTCAGTCGCCTGGAACTGCGTTATTCCCCCTCACTGGCAGGAGCGATGGTCGATGCACTGCCTTATCTGATTTACAACCCCCATAAAACTACAGACTGCACCCTGTATCGTTTTCTCCCAACCGTGATGACCCAGAACATTCTGAAACGAATGGGGCTGGATCTTAAGGAGATTGAGCGGAAACGGACCAATCTGAATGCCCAGGAAATTGGCGATGATCAGAAACGGGCTGAACAGTGGAAACGCTATGGTCAGAATCCGATCTTCAATCAGGCTGAGTTGGATCTGATTGTGAAGCAGGGAGTCGCAGATTTGACCAGTATGCAGCTGTCTGATGGTGGCTGGGGCTGGTTCTCTGGCTGGCAGGAACGGTCTTCTCCCTTCTTCACTGCCCGGGTTGTACAGGGGCTGGCCCTGGCGCAGCAGAGCGATGTTGCGCTGGTGCCTGGCACTTTGGAACGCGGCGTCGAGTGGTTGAAGAACTACCAGCAACAGGAAGTTCGGAAGCTTCTGAATGCACCAGCTAAAACGAAACCCTACAAAGAATATGCGTCCAACCTGGATGCCTATGTGTTCCTGGTTCTGGTCAATCAGGGCGTCACCAATGAGCAGATGTATGATTTCCTGTATCGGGATCGGACTAAATTATCGGTCTATGCCTTGGGGATGCTGGGACTGGCGTCTCATAAGCTGGAACGTCAGGATCGTCTGACGATGCTGATGGATAACATGGACCAGTACCTGGTACAGGATCCTGAAAATCAGACCGCTTATCTTAATCTGCCAGAAAACAACTGGTGGTGGCACTGGTACGGTAATGAAGTGGAAGCGAATGCCTACTACCTGAAGCTGTTGTCGAAAGTGGACCCGCAGAACCCCAAAGCGGCACAGCTGGTCAAGTATCTGCTTAACAACCGCAAGCACGCCACCTACTGGAGTTCTGTGTCGGACACTGCGATCGCAGTCGAAGCACTAGCCGAATACTGGACTGCCAGTGGAGAAGATCAACCCGATCTGACTCTCGAAGTCTACCTGGACGGTGAGAAACAGAAAGAGGTGAAAATTACTACCGCCGATCTGTTTACCTATGACAACAAGTTTGTCCTGGAAGGGGATGCATTGACTGCGGGGGCTCATCGTCTGGAGATTCGGAAGCAGGGGCGTGGGCCGGTTTACTATAATGCTTATGTGACGTACTTCACCAAGGAAGATTTCATCACAGCCACAGGTCTGGAAGTCAAAGTGGAGCGGAAGTATTACCAGCTGATTCCCGAAGACGCAGACATTAAAACGTCCGGCTCGGAAGGTCAGGTCGTCGATCAGCGCGTGGAGAAATACCAGCGTCAGGAAATCACACGTGAGACGGCACTCAAGAGTGGCGACCTGGTGGAAGTGGAATTGATCTTCGACAGCAAAAATGACTATGAATATCTGGTATTCGAAGATTTCCGCGCCGCTGGTCTGGAACCGGTCGAACTCCGCAGCGGATACTCCTACAACGGACTGAGGAACTATCAGGAATTTCGGGATGACCGTGTGGTCTTTTACATCCGGCAACTGCCCCGCGGAAAACATAGTCTGAATTATCGGTTACGAGCCGAAATCCCCGGGAAGTTCAGTGGCTTACCGACTACGGGTGAGGGCATGTATGCTCCCGAACTCAAAGCCAATTCCGACGAAATGAAACTGCAAATCATCGATAAATAATCGAGATCAGATCGGCTCCCAGAAGGTACCATTCCATCTGCTGAGCCGATTCTGTTTTGCATCGAACAGATAGAGCGTGCGTTGCGGGAAGATTTGCTGCACGCGGGCAGGGGGATACTGATCGGGAAGGTAACGACCGGTCAGGATCTCCTGCTGTTTCAGGTAGGGCGAGTTGATGACGTAGTCGATGTGTCGATCGTGCGGATCGTGGGCGATGAGCATCAACGCGGGACGTTTGATCTGCGGGTGATGATTCAACATTTGCTGAAACTGAAAATGTTTGAGACGTGAGAAGGCAACATTACTCACGATGATTTCCAGCTTGGAGACACCCCATAGTGGGGGCAGGACTGTCAGATTCGTCAGGAAGGCAGTCAGCATCATGGCCAGCCAGAGTACACTCATCAGGGGGCGGTCGATTTGTTGCCAGATCCGAAACAGCGTCTGCGTGACGCGGGCAAAAATCAGCGCCCAGAGCGGACCGGTTTCGAAGACGTAATGCCAGTGCATGATGCCGTCATACCAGTAGGGGATGTGGACAACGTGCAGTGATAAGATGGAAGCGAATACCAGCCACCAGCGGGACCACTGTTTCCATTCGGTCAGTAAAAAGACGAGTGCAGCCAGGGCGAGGGGGATAATTCCCAGTGTCCACTGCAGGCTGGCCAGGAATCGGTTCTGTACATTCTGGACAGCCAGAGACGGTGTCAGGTTTTCAGCCCACTTGTCGTAATTATCCAGGACCTTGGGCCCCAGTTTTTGTTCTCCCCGGATGACATTATTAAAACCATACACGTGCCGAGGGGTGTAGATATCGGTATAGAGCTGATAAGGCATCTTCCAGCCACTACCGGTGATGGACTGATTATACAGAAACAGGCAGATTAATCCGCACGCCAGAGGCAGCGCAAGTCCCGCCACAGGCAACCAGATTTGCCGGGCTGAGCTTTCGGTTTCTGTTTTCTTTATTTTTTGCAGACACCAGCGGACCAGCTGAACTGCCTGCCAGATTCCAAACGGCAGGGCAAAGCCGGCGGCTGTCATGGGGCGACACAGCATCGCGAAACTGAGTCCGAGCCCTGCCAGTAAAGCGTCCCCAAACGAACTGGTTCGCTGCATGCGCAAGTAGGCCCAGAGAAAGAGGGACAGCCCGACCAGTGTCGGATGATGGGCCAGTAACAGGTTACTGAAGATCGCCATACCTGGTGAGAACGCGATGATCAGGCCGCCCAGTAAGCCGACGCCATTCCCTCCGAGTTCTCGTGCTGCCCAGAAGAAAAAGAACGTGGTAACCGCACCCGCGAGCCAGTACCCCCAGTAAGGATGTCCCCAGGCGAGAAATGGGGCCAGCCAGAGTCCTGTGCCTGGAAAATAGCGGCTGGCCATCTTTCCTTCGTTCAGGACATGGACCTGGTCGAAGAGTTCAGGTGCCTCAGCATGACTGGGAAATGAAGTCCGTCCAGCCAATAAAGTTTCCGCCTGAAACAGGTAGCTGTATTCATCGTGATAGGCAGGGGGCAGGTCGCCGAGAGCGAGTTCTCGTTCGGCATCCACAATATGATCTGCAGTCCAGCCGCTGATAAAAAGTGACGTCAACGCCAGGAGCAGGCTGATCGAAATGGCAAACCAGTCCCAATGTTTGTCACTGCGTTTTTTCTCGACCCATGTCTGGGAGAGCCGGGGACGCAGGAACCGAGTGAAGAATCCCCAGTGGAGGGGGAGTGGCAGCCACCAGCAGAGCGGGCTGAACATTAACAGTATGAAATACGGCGTCGTGTCGACATTCACGTACAAAAAGAAGCGGGACAGCCAGGGGAGTTGCAGATTCTCGGATTCAACCCGGTTCCATTCATAGGGGGCCAGTAAGGCGAGCAATCCGATCAGGAACAACAGATGGATCAGCGGGATCCAGCGGGAGGGGGAGGTAGGTATTGTCTCCGCTCCCGAGACGGGCCGGGAGGAAGGTTGCTGTTTCGAATTCATGAATCGTATAGATTTCTGCGGATTGGAACCTGCTGCGAGTTCAAAGGAAAATCATAGACTTCTATTCCTTAATAGAGAGTATAGCTGTGCCGATTGGAAAAAAGAAAGGCGTGATCTCCGAGTAGACCACGCCTTTTTCAGGGAACAGAGACAGATCTCAGTTTTTCTTTTTAGCGGCTTTCTTTTTTTCGATCTGAGCCAGGATTTCTCCCAGAATCGATTTCTGTGAGGCTGAGAGTACTTCCGCACACTCGGCGTCTTTTTTCGCATCGATTTCAGCGAGTTGTTTCTTCAGACTGTCGATCTGGGCTTTATAGTCCTTCTGTATTTTATAAATCTTCTCGCGCTGGTCGTCCGTGAGATTCAGCTTTCCATAGTGATTGGGTAAGCGGACTTTCCGTTTGGCAGGAGCCTTTGTGCCTTCCGTTTTTTTAGCGGTGGGCTTAGCAGTCTCGCCCTCTTTTTGCTGAGCCGGGATAGAGTCGGCCGTACAGATGGTGAATGCGATCACTGTGGACAAAATGGCAATCATTTTTAAAGCATGCTGTTTCAACATGGCTTCCCCCTCGTTAAACAACTGGAAATTGTAATCCGCCCCCATGGGGGCCACGTGTATATTATTGTGTACACGTGGGTTTTTGTGTTCAACTGTTATTACCGAGATAATCCAAAAAAAACTGATAATCAGTTCAGTTGCTCGCGGATGCGGTAGAGTTCTTCCAGAGCCGCCAGAGGGGTCATTTCATCTACATTCAGATCCCTGATTTCATCCAATACCGGATGGGGGGCATTTCCAAACAGAGAGAGCTGCTGATGCATCGATTTCTTCTGTTTGCGGGGGGGAATTGTAGTCTGGCCACTGTCATCGAAGTGGTCTTTTTCCAGCGTTGCCAGAATCTGGTTGGCCCTTTGAATGACCTGATCGGGGATTCCGGCCAGTCGGGCGACGTGGATCCCGTAACTCTTGTTGGCTGATCCTTCGACAATTTTATGCAGGAAGACGATTTCGCCATCCTGTTCATGAACGGCCACATTCCAGTTACTGGCCTGCTTGAGTGTCTGTGTCAGCTCGGTCAGTTCGTGATAGTGGGTGGCGAACAGGGTCCGTGCTTTGATCTGGTCGTGCAGAAATTCGGTCATGGACCAGGCCAGAGAAATCCCGTCGTAGGTACTCGTCCCCCGGCCGATCTCATCCAGGATGACCAGGCTTCGATCCGAGGCGGAATTCAAGATGCGCGCTGCCTCCGTCATTTCGACCATGAAGGTACTCTGGCCCTTGCTCAGTTCATCACTGGCACCGACGCGAGCGAAAATGCGATCGGCAATTCCGATGCGTGCTTCACTGGCGGGAATGAACGAGCCGATTTGTGCCATGAGTGTCAACAGGGCTGCCTGACGGATGTAAGTACTCTTACCTGCCATGTTCGGTCCGGTGATAATCTGGACTCGGCCGTAAGGTTCGCCCAGCAGGACGTCGTTAGGAACAAATTCCCCCGAAGGCTGCAGGCGATCCAGCACGGGGTGCCGACTCTCGCGGATGTCGAGTACCGGATCGGTGGTCATTTCAGGTCGCGTGTAACCGGCGTGTGTTGCCAGATGCGCGAGACCGAACAGGACGTCGATCTGGGCCAGTACTTCTGCAGTCCGCTGGGTGCGAGTGGCTTCTTTCGCAACCTTTTCCCTAAGCGTGTCGAACATGGATTGTTCGAGTTCAATCGCCCGTTCTTCCGCTTTGAGTACTTTTTCTTCGTACTCCTTGAGTTCGGGAGTGATGTAGCGTTCCTGATTTTTCAGTGTCTGTTTGCGGATGTAGTGTTCGGGGACTTTGTCCGCGTGGGCAGCGGAGACTTCCAGGTAATAGCCGAAGACTTTGTTGTAACCGACTTTGAGATGGGGAATGCCGACCCGCTCCGATTCTTCATTCCGATAACTGGCGATCCATTCCTTGCCACCTTTAGAGAGTGAACGCAGCTCGTCCAGCTCATCGCTGAAACCTGAGCGGATGACACCCCCTTCGTTGAGGGTCAGAGGCGGGTCTTCGACGATCATGGTTTCAATCTCATTGCGGACTTCAGCACAGAGATCGATTCCCGCTTCGAGGGACTGCAGTAATTCTGCTTTGCGTCCCGATAGTTTTGCTTTCAGTTTTGGCAGCAATGCCAGAGTCTGTGCCAGGAAGCTGAGGTCCCGGGCACTGGCACGTCCCGTAGCGATTCGTGCCGTCAGACGCTGCAGATCGTATGTTTTTGAAAGTTGTTCCCGCACGTCGTTACAGAGCACCGGGTTTTGTGAGATCTCTTCGACAGAATCGTGGCGTTTCTGGATTTCATCCAGGCTGGTAAGCGGGTTGGCGATCCAGTCGTTGAGCAGGCGGGCCCCCATGGAGGTCACGGTTTCGTCCAGGACTGAGATCAGACTGCCTTCCCGTTTTCCTTCGCGGATTGTCCGGGTCAGTTCCAGACTGCGGCGGGTCGCTTCGTCAATCAGCAGACGATCGCCCCGTTCGTACGGTTCGATCTGGTTGATATGCGGAATGGCACTCCGCTGGGTTTCCTGAACGTATTCCAGCAGTGCACCGGCAGCAGTGATGGCGGGGGTCCCCTGTTCCAGGTTGAAGCCTTCCAGGGTTTTGGTTCCGAAATGTGTGAGCAGGAGCTTTTCGCATTCCTCTTCTGCAAACGTCCAGGAAGGGCGTTCTGTCAGCATCGTATCCAGGTGACCGATGGCGTTCTGAAGTGCTGTGTTCCCCTCAGCAAAGATGCACTCAGCAGGATGGATCCGCGCCAGTTCATCGACCAGATGTTCTGCCGTCGTATTGGACGTGAGGAAACGCCCCGTCGAAAGTTCCAGCCAGGCCAGACCGATATCACTTTTGCCAAAATAGATACTGGCCAGAAAGTTGTTTTCATGCGGGTCGAGCAGGGCGTCGTCCGTCAGGGTTCCCGGTGTAATCACGCGGGTGACTTCGCGCTTGACCATCCCTTTCGCTTTTTTGGGGTCTTCTACCTGATCGCAGATGGCGGCCCGGTAGCCGGCGTGGATCAGTTTATAGAGATAGCTGTCCAGCGAGTGATGCGGGAACCCGGCCATGGGGATCGGGTTGCTGGAATTTTTATCGCGACTGGTGAGCGTGATACCCAGAATGCGGGCTGCGATTTCCGCGTCTTCGTAAAACAGCTCATAGAAGTCACCCATCCGAAACAATAACAGTGTTCCCGGATTCTGGTGTTTGACTTCCAGATACCGCTCCATCATCGGGGTCAGCTTCTTGCCTGTTTTTGTCATGCGTCCTGATTTTCTCTGACAGTGAGCTATTACAATTCGGAATTACTTCTTCGGCCGCTTTTCCGGAAACAGGGTGCTGACACTGGTCCGGTCATGAATGGACCGGATCGCGGCAGCAAAGGAGTGGGCAACCGAGATGATTTCAATGTTATCCGGCAGGGGATCGATCTGCGCCTCAATGGTATTGGTCATGAACATCTTTTTCAAAGGACTCTGGCCAATTCGTTCGGCTGCTCCTCTGGATAAAACCCCATGGGTGACCGCAGCGTAGATGTCTTTGGCACCCTTCTTTTTCAGCAGTTCAGCCATGCTGATCAGGGTGCGTCCGGTGATCGTGAAGTCGTCGACCAGGATGACGTTTTTCCCTGCCACCTCTCCAATGACTTCCAGCATCTCGACGGTTTCGGAGTGATCTTTACGCATCTTATTACCGATGACTACCGGTGCCCCCAGCAGCTTTGCAAAATCGGAGGCTTCCTTCGCGAATCCAACGTCGGGACTGCAGACGACCAGATCCTCAATTTTGAGTTTGCGAATGTGATCGCTGATGACATGTCGCCCGTACAGATGATCGACGGGGACACTGAAGAATCCCTGAATCTGAGGGCTGTGCAGATCCATGGTCAGGACGCGGTCGGCACCAGCCACTTCGATGGCGTCTGCACAGACACGCGCCCGGATGGATACGCGGGGTTCGTCTTTCTTATCTCCCTTGGCATAACTGAAGAAAGGGATGACGGCTGTGATCTGCTGGGCACTGGCCCGTTTGAGAGCATCAATCCAGAACAGAAGTTCAACGAAGTTGTCGTTGACCGGGGAGTGGACCCCCTGGATGATATACACATCGCGGCCCCGGACGTTCTCGAGAATCCGGACAAAAATATTACCCTCGCTGAACTTGTGCGCTTCACAGGGGATCAGCCGAATGCCTAACTCATCAGCGATTGCTTTTGCGAGCAGTGGATTGCCGGAACCGGCCATGATGGTCAGGTCGCCCTGGGGAGGTTGGAAAGACTGGACGCGGGGCCCTCTGGATAATGGGTTGGGAGATTGTGACATTAAATAACAGATCAATCAAACGGGGCAATTACTCGCCTGAAACGCGACTATTCCCGGGAATTCTTGAATATTTGGCTTCGCTCCATTCACGAAGAAATGCAGACTCCATAATATCGATGCTGAATGGCAAAACAAGCGAACGCCTGCCATTATCCTCAAGGATGGTTCCAAGAGTGAGAGTCTCGTCGGTAATATTGACACCACACTGGTTACTCAGGGTGAAACCTCCGAATTTTGCCCGCAAACGATGTTGAGATATCTAAAATGACAGAAAGAATTTACAACTTTTCTGCGGGACCTGCAGCGCTCCCGTTACCCGTTCTCGAACAAGCTCAGAAAGATCTGATCTCTCTGGGCGATACCGGTATCGGAATTCTGGAACACTCCCATCGCAGCAAAGCCTTCCTGGCGGTTTATGAAGCTGCTGAAGCTCTTTGCCGTGAACTGGCAGGAGTGCCCGAAAATTATAAAGTCCTGTTCGTCCAGGGGGGCGCTTCGACCCAGTTCTTTACGATTCCTATGAACCTGCTCTCCAAAGATCAGACTGCTGACTATCTGGTGACTGGTTCCTGGTCGAAAAAAGCGGTCAAAGAAGCCAAGATGTTTGGTAATGTGAATGTCGCCTGCAGCAGTGAAGATCAGAACTTCTCTTACATCCCTGAAGAAGTCAACTACAGTGAAAAGCCGGCTTATGTGCACTTCACCTCGAATAACACCATCTACGGAACCGAATTCGCCAGTGAGCCTGAAGTTCCCGGCGATGCGCCGCTGATTTGCGATGCCAGCAGCGATATCTTTTCCCGTCCGCTGGATATCAGCAAATACGGAATCGTTTATGCCGGTGCTCAGAAAAATCTGGGACCCAGCGGTGTGACGCTTGTAATCATTCGCGATGATCTGATCGAGCAGGGGCCCAGCGACATTCCTACCATGCTGCAGTATCGGACTCATTCCGAAGCCGGTTCGATGTATAATACTCCGCCGACTTTCGGGATTTATATTCTGGGGCAGGTTCTGCAATGGCTGAAAGACCAGGGCGGACTGTCAGTCATGCAGGAGAAGAACCAGGCGAAAGCCGGTAAGCTGTATGATTACCTGGATCAGAGTAATCTGTTCAAGCCGACTGCGGCGAAGAAAGACCGTTCGCTGATGAACGTCACCTTCGTAACCGGTGATGCCGACCTGGATGCGAAATTCATCGCCCAGGCGACTGCTGCAGGTCTGGATGGTCTGAAAGGACACCGTAGTGTCGGCGGCATGCGTGCCAGCATTTATAATGCATTCCCGGAAGCGGGCGTCGACAAGTTAATTGAAACCATGAGTCAGTTCGAACAGGAAAATGCCTCTTGAATCAACCCCAGGACGATAAAGCACATGCGGATATAGGGCTGGTCTGTGCTCTGCCGATGGAGGTCCAGCCGTTTCTGGACCGCTGCGAGCACCTCAAAAAGTACACCGGCGGTTCGTATGTGTTTCGGGGTGGTTTCCTGGATCGAATCAAAGTTGCTGTGGTGCAGACGGGAGTGGGCTTTGCCCGCGCCCGGGCTGCAACCCAGGCATTGATCGACGCACACTCTCCACCGTGGGTTCTTTCCATTGGTTTCTCGGGGGCACTGCAGTCCGGGATGCGAGTGGGGGATATCGTGGTCGCGACGTCGATCTGTGATCTGCACGGACAGGAACTGACGAACGACGTCCATTTTCCGGAAGATCCGGAGAACGGGCTCTATGTGGGCCGGATTCTCAATGCTGACGAAATCGTCCGGACCGTCGAGGAAAAACAGAAACTGGCCGCGGAGTATGATGCGCTGGCCGTCGATCTGGAAAGCCTCGCGGTGGCCCAGGTCTGTCACGCACAACAACGGGGATTCATGGCGATCCGGGTGATCAGCGATGACTGCTCAACAGACTTGCCCAAAGAAGTGCTCTCAATTTTAGGGGAGACGGGGGCCGTGCGTGCGGGCGCTGCACTGGGAGCGGTCTTCAAGCGTCCGGAAAGTATCAAAGAGATGTGGAAGATGCGCGGTGATGCGTCTCGTGCTGCCACTCGCCTGGCCAGTTTTCTGGAAGGCGTGGTTGTGCAACTCTACGATGCCCGGCATTAGTAATCAATGAGGGGCTCACCGCCGTCGGGTGTGCTCAGTGCTTTGAGAATGGCAGGATCGATATTGCGATCGACAAACAATACCCGACCATCGCAGAACAGCACATGATTTCCTCCCCGGGAAAGCGATTTCTTCCCTGGTCCAATGACTGCGGAGGGGACTGTTAATGAGCTCGGGTCTCCCCAGGGTTTGAATCCTTCTCCGAGTTCGACGGCCATGATGGTATTTGACGATCCATCCGTGATGGATTCCCGTATTTTCATGCCTTGATTCTGTTTTAAAACGAGTTTGTTGCCTGCAAAGTGAGAGAGTGCATAATCTTCCCGGGAGTGGGTCTGGCTTGTGTTTGGGCTCAGGTAGACGGAGATTTCCTGTTGGAACGGGGGGCGGTTTTCCGGAGCGTCCCAAGACTTCTGGAAGTCAATCTGTTTGAAAACAGACTCGTGGTCGAGATAGGGGAGGATCAAAGCCTGCCAACTCTGGAAGGGATGATCTTTGCTGTCTGAGAGGGCGCCTGGGGGAAATGTGGTATTCTGCTCATGGTATAATTGTAGAGCCAGACCGATCTGCTTCAGATGATTTTTCGTAACAGACCGCCGCCGACCGCTGGACCTGAAGAACTGCATGTCGAGCAGAGGGATCAGGATGGCAACAGCGATTAACAGAACTAGAACCAGATTGACTGGATCAAATCTGCAGCGGGGAGTTTTCGGAGATGATGCATTTTCATGGGGGCGAGAAAACTGTTCCGGTAAACTGTCTGCAGTCTGAAATTGCCGGTCTGTTCCCTGCCGGATCAGATCTGTTTGTGTGATTTTTCCTGTTGTCAGGAGATCTTCCAGTTCCTGATCTGAATACGGTCCCGTGATTTGCTCGTTACGCTTCAGGTACCAGTTAGCCATGGAACTCTTTCAGTATGAATTAGAACTCTCCCACGATTTCACCACCAGCAGGGGTACTCAACGCTTCCAGAACGCCGGGATCAATGTTTTCTGAAACGAAGCGCACGGCGCCGTCTCCCAGCATGACGTGGCTGCCGCCGCGGAACGCGGATTTTGCACCTGAGCCAATATAGTCGACGGGATTACCAAAATTCGTGGGATCTCCCCAGGCTTTGAAATTATCTCCCGCTTCAAATGCGAGTATGGTATTCGAAGTGCCATCTGTGATGTTCCGGATCCGCAGGTGACTGTTTTCGTTTAACGCTTTTTCATTGGCCATATAATGTGATAATGCCAGACCAGCGGGGGTATATTTATCCTCGATCTGTGGGTTCAGGTAGACTGGTAGCTCCAACTGAAACAGAGTCTGATTATGTGGGGCAGACCAGGGTTCATTAAAATCGACTCGATTGTAGAGCGGTGCGTTGTCTACGAAAGGCAGAATATAGGTCTGCCAGCTGTGGTAGGGAGTACCATCGGTGCGGGCTGTTCCTCCAGGTGGAAATACACTGTGAGTATCGTGGTAATTGTGGATGCCAATTGCGATCATCTTCAGGTTATTTTTTGAGTGTGATCGGCGGGCGGCGTCACGTGCCGTCAGGATGGCTGGAAGTAGTAATGCCATCAGGACGAGCACAACCAGAATTCCACCTCCCCCCAGCACGGCGATGATAAAAAGCGTTGATTTATTATTTTTTGTTGCTGGCTCGCGGGAGGAGGAAACCGTTTCAAAATCCTCGTCCGGTAACAGGCCGGGAATCTGGTGTGCTTCGATGAACGAGCCGTCTTCTCCCTTGCGGATGAGGTCTGTGTCCTTGATGCGTCCCTCTGTAGCCAGTTCCTTGAGACGCTGCTGAGTTAAAGGGCCAGCGGTTTCAGAGCCACGCTTTACGTACCAGTTTGCCATCCTGCTGAACTCCTTGGGGAAATGTTGTTGATATTCGTTCAGCATACCCGGCTGTTGATCTGGGGTACAGAGGGATAGGCAATACTTTGAATATTTATTGCTTTTGCTGATGAAGAAAAGATTAGAAATCACCAGTCGAATCGGCACTGGAGGGAGTGCTCAACGCTTTGAGAATGGCAGGATCGATGTCTTTCGAAATTAAGCGTACGGATCCATCACACATCAGGGCCTGATTTCCATCGGCGAATGAGGAAACTTTATCCGGTCCGATAATCTTCTGCGGATCTTCCAGGGAAGTCGGGTCGCCCCAGGCCTGAAAGTCATTCCCGCGTTCCACGGCCAGAATGGTATATTGCGGTCCGTCTGAGATACTTTCATAGGTTCTGGGAAAGTCGTCTCTGAGCAGTAGTCGATTGCCGACATAATGCGACAAAGCCAGTCCATCGGGTGTGACTTTTTCTGTGATCAGCGGATTTAGATAAACGGGAACCTGTTGCTGAAAGAGATTATAGTTAACGGGATGTGTCCAGCGCATCTTTAGATTTATTTTTGAGTACAATTCAGCTTCACCTAAAAAGGGGAGAATTGCAGTCTGCCAGCCATGATTAGGATGGACCGATTCTTTGAACATGGCGTGTGGTGGGTACCGGTATCGATCTTTGTAGTAATCGATGACAGCACGGTTGATTTGTCTCAGATTTTTCTTTGAATCAGACCGGTTGGTGGCGACCACCATTCTGTCCAGGAAGAAGGTGGGGGCTTCCGGTTGAGTACGTGTGGAGACCACATTAGCGGGTGGAACTTTGTGGGTGTCATCCTGCTGAGTTGATCCATTTTGTTTGATCAACGGCAAATCCAGTATATTCTGGAACAGAAACAACAACAGCAATATGGAAAACAGACATCCGCCCAGTATGGTCATCAGGCTACGATGCGAGGGAGTAAATTGATTTGTCGATTCGACAGTTCCTGAATTGGGATCGGGCTGTGAATTCATAATGGAATATCTCACTCTGCATTTTAATTGCTGGTCATACAATAGATCTATAGCTCACAGAGAGCTGATCTGAAACTTAGTTAAGAGGCAGGCTTCAACGTTCCTGCAGGCTCAGTCGATACTAAAACAGGTTCACAAGAGCCTGGATCAGGGGAATCAGCAACAGGCTGCCCATAAAGATCGAACCACAGATAATGACGATCCATTCTTTTTGCTCGATTGTCAGCAGCGGGATGGATTCGAGATCCAGATCGTGTACCCGCTCTCTTGATTTCCTGCCTCGGGGACGAGTCGGAATACTGGACTTCTTGAGGGTTGGTAACAGTCCGGGGATCTCGCGTGCCTGGATTCCTGTGCCTGACATTCCCTCGCGAATCTGGTCCCGGGGAGAGATTTTTCCCTGTGATGCGAGTTCTTTCAGCGCCTGCCGGGTCAAAGGACCTTCGGTTTCGGTTCCACGGGTCACATATAGACTTGCCATCCTGTTTTTCCTTGTGAGCGTCTTACATTTTCAATTCTCCGAGTATACATATGTTTGCAGGACGAGTACAGTCAGACATGAGAAGCTGATCACAACTGCCAGAGAACCTGTTCAGATTACATGAGGTTCACGGTGGGATCTGTTAGTATGATAATCATGTATCAAACCGCTCCCGGAAAACTCCAGACAAGGAGAGAACTGAGTGTCTGCAGAACCTGCGATGCGTCCCTGGATTTTAGCTGAAACCAACTATGCGCATGTCAAAGAATGTTCCTACGAAGTAGCGGTGCTGCCGATGGGGGCTACCGAGCCACATAATCTGCATCTGCCGTACGGGACTGATACGTTCGAAGCCGAAGCCATCGGTTCACGTGTCTGTGAAGCAGCCTGGCAGCGGGGAGCGAAGGTTGTGATGCTGCCCCCCATCCCTTACGGCACCGAGACGAACCAGAGTGCGTTCCCGTTATCCATGAATGTGAATCCTTCCACACTGGGGCAGATCATTTCTGATCTGGTCGATTCCCTCGCGAATCATGGAGTGGATAAGCTGCTGATTTTGAACAGCCACGGGGGGAACGATTTCAAACCATTGTTGCGAGAACTGCATGGTACCACACCGGTCCAGATCTTTCTGGCTGACTGGTTTCGCGGGACCACCGCTGACGTGAAGCCTCAAATCTTTGAGAATCCCGACGATCATGCCGGGGAGATGGAAACCTCGCTCGCTCTGGCATTTTTCCCTCATCTGGTCGTCCGGGATCCTGAGTCTGGTGCGCTATTAGCTGACGAGGGGGCCACGAATCCGACCCGCTTTACTGCCGTCAATTCAGGCTGGGTGAGCATTACGCGTCCCTGGCATCTGTTGACCACCAATACGGGGTCCGGAAATCCACATCAGGCATCTGCTGAAAAAGGGGAAAAGCTGATGCAGATTCTGGTGGAGCGATTGTCCGATTTTCTGGTCGAACTCTCCGAGGCGGAACTGGATGAGCAATTTCCGTTTTAGACGAAATACAGCTTCCCGTCTGTTGCAGCTGATGACCTGGACGGTCTGCCTGCTTAACTGCCCGTCGATTGCAGATCTAGTTCGGCTTTCCGCTGCTGAACCGGCGGACAAAATACATCTCAAAGATGTGACCGACGCTGTGCAGCTTTCATTTCAGCATCGCTCGCCGCTGACCGTCACCCGGCATCTGCACCTGATGATGGGATCGGGGGTTGGCTGGTTCGACTTTGACAACGATGGCTTTCCCGACCTGTTCTGTGCCCAGGGAGAAGAATGGCAATCTGCACTGCGTAAGAAACAGGTTGCAGACCTGGACTGGTCACATCGCATGTTTCGGAATGTGGAAGGGCGTGCGTTTCAGGACATCACCCGGGCCTCGGGGCTGACCGGCTTCGGTTACGGAATGGGCATGGCTGTTGGCGACTTTAATCACGATGGTTTTGAGGATCTATACGTCAGTGTCTTTGGTCGCAATCAATTGTATGCTAACAATGGTGACGGAACCTTTACCGATATTTCACAGGCGGCCCACGTTGATCATCCCGGTTACGGTGCCAGCAGTACCTGGGTAGATCTCAATGGCGACGGGCTGCTGGATTTGTATATCGCTAACTATCTCGAAATCGATCGAGAGCACTATCCTCTCTGCAGCCGTCGGGTTGATAACTCGCGGGTATATTTCGTCTGCCATCCGCGTTATGTACCAGGCGAATATGATGTGGTCTATCGCAACCTGGGGAATGGTAAATTCCTGGATGTCTCCCAGCAGTCCGGCCTGCATAGCGAGCCTGCCCGACAGGGACTGGGAGTCTTTGCTGCAGACTATGATCTGGATGGCGACCAGGATATCTACGTGGCCAATGACTCCGTGGCGAATCAGCTCTGGATCAATGACGGTCGGGGGAACTTCACCGATCAGGCATTGATCGCGGGGCTGGCCTTCAATCGGGAAGGGGACCGCGAAGCGGGCATGGGGCTGGCCGGTGCTGATTACAACGGGGATGGCACCCTGGATTTATTCGTGACGAACTACTTCGGCGAAACCAATACGCTTTATCGCAATGAAGGTGCTCTGTTCTTTCTGGATGTCACCGACGAGACCGGGCTGGCGGCGCCGAGTCGGGTCCGTCTGGGGTTTGGAACTTCGTTTGTCGACTTCAATAATGATGGCTGGGAAGATCTGTTTGTCGCCAACGGACATGTGCATGACCGGCTGGCCCAACTGGGTAAGAGTGAGCCGTTTGAACAGGAACCGCAGCTCTTCAGGAATGAATCCGGAACCCGCTTTCGAGAGATCTCTGACTCTGCAGGGCCTTTCTTTCAGACCCGGCGGGTCGGACGCGGGAGTGCCACGGCCGATTTTAATCGGGATGGACTGGCTGATCTGGCTGTCTCTCATTTAAATCAAAAGGTGGTCCTGTTGCAGAATCAAACCCGGACCACCGGTCAGAGCATTGCCTTGAAACTGATTGGAACCGAGGCGAACCGCAGCGCGATCGGAGCTGTTGTGGAAATCACTGCCGGGAAGAGGAAACTGATGCGGTTGCGAAAGGGGAGCAGCAGCTATCTGTCGGCTGATGAGTCTGAAATACTGGTGGGATTGGGTGAGCAGCGTAACGCTGTCACGGTGAAAGTCATCTGGCCCGGAGGGAAATCGGAGATCTGGACTGGATTCAAGCCGGGGCAGCACTATACATTGATAGAAGGTAACAGCGACTCACAGAAATCGACCCCCAGCCAGTCTGAAGAATGAATACTCCGTTTGAACCGGAACAACCCTTTCGCACTTTGACTCCCCCCCAGAAAAAACTCTGGTCGAGCGGGGCCATCGTGGCAATATTCGGCTGCGGTGTACTGGTGCTGTTCCTCTGGCTGGGACGAAGTGAATCGACGTCTTCTGCCCCAGAGCAAGACTCACAAACGTCAGTGCAACAAAAGTCAGATAAAGACCGGCAGAAAGAGTTAATCGCTTATCTGCAGGATCATCCACAGGATGAGTTCGCCCATTATCAGCTCGGGGAACTGATTCGGAAGCGTGCCCCTTTTCAGGCTCTGGAAAATTTCTCGCATGTGACTTCCCGGCACCCGCACTACTTCGAGGCAGTGGCAGCGATCGCGGATATTGCTTTGGAGCAGGATCTCCCCGAACGTGCGAAGCCTGCTTTGCAGACGCTGGTACGGGAGTATCCGGAGCAGATTGATTACCAGAAAGCCCTGGCACGCATCTATCAGCAGGAAGGTCGTTATCGGCGTGCGCTCCGCTATGCTCGGCGTTGCGTAGAACTGGAGCCTGATAACGCAGAGAATCAGCTATTGCTGGCAGAGATTCTCAAAAAAGCAGGGCGGACCAGTGAAATGCTCGTGCCCCTCAAGGAAGCCCTCTATCTCCAGCCCGATTCCTTCCCAGCTCATTTGAGTCTGGCTTACGCGTCTTTATATACGGGTGACCTGGAAACTGCAAAACGGGAAGCGCGCTGGTGTCTGGAACAGGAACATGAATCGATCGCTGCCCTGCGCTATCTGGCGACCATCGACCGCAACCAGGGGCAGATCGCGTCCGCGTTCCAGCATATCGATCAGGCGCTGCAGATTGATCCTCAGGACTTTGGCAGCCTACTCATCAAGGCAGACTTGCTTCTCTACCAGCGTCAGGGAGAGGCAGCGTACGCAATGCTCAAACCGCTCTATGAAAATCACCAGACCGATCGTCACTATATTTCGGCTCTGGCCCGGGCAGCCGGCCTGACCGGGAAGCGTGAAGAAGCCCTGGAGCTTCAGAAACGGAATCAGGAATTGATCAAGGAAGATGATCTACGCCCCTCATCGCTACAGAGTGACACCGTAGAAAAGAAGCAGGCTCAGCATAACTGACGCTCTCAGCCTGTGTTGACCTGAATCCGTCGCGGCTCCACTTTGGGGGCTTTCGGGAGAAAGATTCGCAAAACCCCGTTAGTCAACTTCGCTTCAATCTCGCTGTGCACGATCTCTCCGCTGAGAATAAAAGAACGGAGATAATTTCCCACTTCATATTCTTTATGAATCGGACGCGCGCCTTCAGGGATCTGTGGTTCAACCTTACCCAGCAGCGTCAGTTTGTTGTCTTGGACCTGCAGTTCCAGTGATCCGACGGAGACGCCTGGCAGGTCCGCGTAGAGCACCAGACCTTCATCGGTTTCGTAAATATCAATCGGCGGAGTAAAGACAAACTGCTCTGGATGCGACAGAGAACGCGGTTCATCATGTTCGTGTGGTTGACTCATCTAAGCCTCCTATTCTCCTGAGCTGACCGGAATCTGACGGGGACTTTCCTCTTCCAGCTTGGGAAGATGGATCTTCAACACACCGTCATTGAACTCAGCAGAGAGATGTTCATCCGAAATCCGATCCGGAATACTGATCGAGCGTTGCCACTCGCCGAAGGTCCGTTCCCGACGTCGAAAACGTTCTTCCGGAATGGCTTCGTTCTCAGAGACGGGGGAATTGCGATGCCCTTTGAGCGTCAGCACGCTGTTGGCAATCGTCAACTCCAGGTCTTCCACCTGCATACCCGGGAGCTCTGCAGTGATTAGAAACTCGTGCTCCAGTTCAAATATATTCACAGCCGGATACTGGCGGGGCATACGAATCCCCTGGACTGAGAATTCAACTCCCTGAATCAGTCGATCAACTTCACGTTCCAGGTCCCGCAACGGGTTCCAGGATTGATCCCAGCGAAAAATCGGCATGGTATGATCCTCACTCTAAGTTTAGATACGTAACTCTGCTATATAAGAAAGCAAAGAGCATACCATTCTTTCGGGGAGATGCTGATTTCGCATGGTGTGTTGTAAGTGTATATATATTATTGGGATATGTGTTTGTTGTGAGGTGAGGTGGATGACGGAAATCGTTTTAGATGTCATTCTGGCATGAAGAAACGGCGTGGATGACCACCAGATGCCGTGCCAAATTGACAGTGGTAGGCAATGCTCAGATAGAAACCTGCCCTCTCATCCCCATTGAATGGGCCGGATCAGTCCCCCCGCCAGCAGCAGACCAAACAGGATTCCGACCAGAAAGATCACGCGCAGCACCCAGATGGCACGAGCAGGTCCAAACCAGCGCGTCAGCTTCTGACCTTTGCGTGTCTCGGCCAGGAACCACTTTTCCTTGATCAGCCCCCACAGCGAGAAAGCCGCGACAAATAGACCGATCACCACATTTTCGGGAATTTGAAAAGGCATCAACTTTGGTCTTCATCCGGATCCATACGCTGGGACGTGTCGAGCCTGGGAAAGAGGAACCAGAACAACAGCGTCGCCAACAGGGCGATCGCGGCACTGCTGAGCCAGATTCCCGGCCAGTCGCGGAGCAGATCAATCGGATGCCCTTCGAGGTTTTTCTGAGTGAAAGCCTGGATGCCTGTCTGCGATTCAATATTCCACGCCGTCCGCACCAGCGTCTCTTTTCCGGGCGATGTGAAATAGTCTCCGATCGAACCGCTGATGAACCCGCCGGCAAACATCCCCAGTCCAAAGACAAACGTTCCGAAAAAGGTCTGCATACTCCCGCGTGCATCCAGCGGACAGACCTTGTCGACATAGATGTAAGCAGCCGCCAGGAAGCAGCCAAAACAGAGACCATGCATCGCCTGGCCCAGACAGGTCAACGCCATTGCCAGCGGAAACGCATCACTGAGTGTAGACGCGTAAGCAAAGATCAGGCTGCGAACCAGGTAGGAGAGCAGGCCGACCAGCATGACCAGTTTGAATCCGAATTTCTTGAGGGCGAATCCAAGGACCGCCATCACGAGTACTTCAAACACCTGCCCAATCGAACTGATTCGCTGCTCCCAGGCGCCTGTGACGTCTCCCATGACGAGGACGTTTTTCAGAAACGGGCTGTTCCACTGGAAGTAGAACTTATGCACGATCGAAATAATAAAGGCGACCAGCACCAGCACCAAAAAGTGCCGGTATTTCAGCATCTTCAACACCTTACCGGGGGCCAGGTCCTTCTTATCTTTACTCACCGGCGGCGTATGCGGGAGCGATAAACAGTAGGCTGCCATCAACAGACCAGCCACCCCCGCCATCGCCAGCACAATACCGCGACCCGTATTCAACGCGTCACCTGAGAGTCCGCGTAAAAAGAGTCCCTCTGCCAGCCAGGCGGGGACCACAAATCCGATGGTTCCCCACAGACGGATCAAGGGGAATTCGCGGTCACTGTCTTTCAGATGCTGAAACGAAAGGGAATTCGTGAGCATCATGGTAGGGACATACAGAATCGAATACAGCACGCCCAGAATCACGACCGGCCAGTAACTCTGTTGAAGAAACAACGCCAGCATGATCAGGCCACCCGATAAATGACAGAACGCGAGCACGCGCTCTGTCGCATAATGGCGGTCGACGATCTGACCGAATACAAACGGGGCGAGCAGGGGGCCCACGGCGAGTGCCGCCCCGAATACGCCGATCTGAAATGCGGAGAAGCCCAGGGCATCAATCAGGTAGAGCGTGATGATAGGCAGATAGCAGCCCTGCACAAAGTATTGCAGGAACATCATCACTATCAGCCGCATTTTCAGTGCGAAATCAGTCTTTTCCAGTGAAAGCGTCTCTGTCTCGGTGTCTGTCATCAGTAAGCGGCCCCCGGTTGTGAAATCTCATGAGTGATTACCGTCAATACGGCTGGGATTACTTTTCAATCACCCAGATATTCCGAAACCGGACCGGATTCGAATGGTTCTGCAGGAACAGAGGACCTGCGATAGATTCATCCTTGTTGGTCCCTCCAGGAGTCGGTTCATCGATCTCGCGATCATCGTGCACGGTGACGCCGTTGTGTTTCACGGTGATGCGGGCTTTCGCTGTTTTGTTTCCTTCATCATCATATTTCGCAGAAGTGAAATCGATATCGTAGGTCTGCCAGGCCAGAGGCGGGAAGCACATATTCACGCTGGGAGCACCGACTTTATAAATCCCGCCACACTCGTTGTCTTTTCCTTCCAGACCAAAGGAGTCCAGGATCTGAACTTCGTAACGCCCCAGCACGTAACAGCCACTGTTGCTGCGTCCCTGCCCGCGTGCCTGCGGCATGAAGGGGAGCTGAAATTCCAGATGCAGGTGACCATCTTTGAATTTCTTTTTACTCGTGACGCCTTCCATCAGCAGACCATCTTCGGTCACGCGACCGTTTTCAAAGTTCTTCACAGTCTTTTCAGGCTGTTTCGCATCGAACAGGACGGTAGCTCCTTCAGGAGCCGACTTACCCAGGGTTGGGCTTTTGCGATGAACTTTGTTAAGGACGCCGACTTCGGTTCCCTCTGCGTCATAGATTGTAATTTTCCCGTCTTCCAGATCACCGCGGCCATCTTCCGATTTGAAGCTGATGACATTGCCGTCCTTAACCCCTTCAGCGCTGACTTTCTTCTCCTGGTTCCAGCCATCGCCGGGGAGACCGCCGGGATAACCGACGGCTTCAAATTTGCCATCACCCAGGGCAATCACCTGGACCCCATACTTGAGGGTTTCATCACCATCACCCAAAATCCCCGAGTATTCGCCCTGAATCTTAAAGTCGGGACCTGCTTTTTCCACGCTGTTGGCGGCCCATTTCGGGTCTTTCGAGTCAGCCAGTCCCAGATGGACCAGAATTAAAAAAGCACAGCAGCCAGTGAGGGCGCGAATCATAAACTGCTTCATTGGAATACTCCCGGAGTGTTCTTGAGTCGGTCGATTGATTGTATGGAATGGGACGGGTCTCCCCAGATCAATTGATCAGCGAAGAGGCTTCCATTGTGCGAAGGCAGCATCAGAGATGCAAGTTCAGGTCGCCCGAATCCATCCGCTCGATGCGTTTGTGCAGTAAAATTAACTAAAACTTGTGATGGTAGGGTGTTAAAAAATCTTGTATGATGTAACACTGAAGCGTAATAGAAGATAAAGGACAAGGTGCGGGCCTTTCGTACCGATATCCCTAATGCGGGAGTCGGGGGGGTGTCGTTCTACTCAAGAATTGATTTTGAGCATTGAGGAACTGCGGAAGAGATTTATGACATCTGACAGAAACAAAAAAATCGCTGCTGACTGCTGGAGACGTGGAAACGAGGCCCTGTCCAAAGAGAACTGGGATTACTCGATTGAGATGTTCACGACCGCTGTCAAACTGGAGCCCGAAGCACTGCTCTACCGTCAGACCAAACGGGGCGCAGAACGAAAGAAGTACGGCGATAACCAGAGCGGTTCCAAGATGGGCGTCTTGAAGCTCGCCGGTATCAAAACCAAAATCAAGAATGCCCGGCGGAAGAAGGACTGGGCTGGCGTGGATCAGCTGGCAGAAGAAGGGCTCTCGCTGAATCCCTGGGACGCCGTCCTGAATTCGGAAATGGCCACCGCCTGTCAAAACCAGGGCTACCTTGATGCTGCGATTTTCGGCTTCAAGGTGGCGATTGAAAACGATAAAACTAACAAGGCGTATTTCCGCGAGCTGGGAGACCTGCTCGAGGAAAAGGGAGAATACAAGCAGTCCCGCGAGTGCTGGGAAATGGTGCTCAAGCTGGATCCCATGGACGGCGATGCCCGTTCCAAGGTGACCTCCCTGATGGCGACCGAAACCCGCGTGCGGGGCGGATACGATGGAGCCGACAAGTCTTCGTCTGTCAAACGTCAGTCTGCCTACGACGAAGGGCGTGCTTCCCGCGAACAGCGCCACCAGGCTCAGCGGGGCAATACCGCCGATGGCCCCGGACAGTCTGTCGAAGCGGATCTGCAGCGCGCCATTCGCAAAGAGCCTGAAAACAAAGACCATTACCTCAAACTGGGTGATTATTACAAACGCGAAGGCCGGTTGGTTGAGGCCCGCGAAAACTATGTGAAGGCATACGAATTTTCCGGCAAAGATGCGAACATCGGCGAGCAGGTTGAAGACATCGACATTGAGCTGCTCAAAGAGAAGCTCACCGCCGCCCGGGATCTCTTCAACCAGGATCGGGAAAACCCTGAAGCGAAAAAAGAGGTCACCCTGCTCAGCAAAGCGCTGATCAAGAAAGAGATCGAAGTTCTCACCAAACGTGTGGAACGCTATCCCGCCGACATGCGGTACAAGTACGATCTCGCGCAACGTTTCATCCGCCTCAAAAAATGGTCTTCCGCAATCCCCCTGCTGCAGCAGTCCGTCAAAGACACCCGCATCAGTTCTGATGCCCTGGTCGCCCTCGGAAAGTGCTTCTTCGCAGACGGGAAAAAGGAACTTGCCAAGCGGCAGTTCGAAAAGGCCCTTCCCAAGCTGTCTCCCGATGAAAAGGAAGATACGTTCAAGGAAGCCCACTACCTGCTGGGACGCCTCTATGAGGATGCAGACCAGAAATCCCAGGCGGCCGATCACTACAGCGAAATTCTGGCCGTCGATTACGACTTCCGGGACACCCGCCAGCGTCTGGAAGACATGGAAGGGGGAGCATAGGCCTCTTTTCCCCGCTCTCAGCAGGGGAAAAGAGCCGGTTTCTCTCCAGAATTCCTGAAAAAACCTCATATTTGCGACTCGGGATGGTTGGAATAACCGTCGACAAATTGTTACACTTCTCAATCTGCCTGAGATATCTTGTGGCGACCGTCTTGAATTACGGTTGCTGGTATGAACAGTAAATAGTTACTCAGAAAATACTTAAGTCGAAAAATGCCAAACACGAAAAGTGCCAAAAGAGCGTTGCGGAAAAGTGAAGTTCGTCGTGTCCGTAACCGTGCGACCCGTTCTGAATTACGATCTGCCATCAAAAATGCCCGTGCTGCGATCACCGGTGACGATGCACAGGCTGCCACCAAAGCATTACAGCTGGCCAGCAAACAGATCGATCAGGCTGCTGCCAAAGGCATCATCCACAAAAACGCCGCTGCCCGGACCAAATCTCGTCTGGCAAAGAGCGCCAATCAGAAAACAGCTGAGTAGTTTCTCTCAACCAGCTGATCTGAAACCGAATACACCAGCCCCGCACAGGTCCTCTGCGCGGGGTTTTGTTTTTGGAACCGCCGCCACACCTCACCAGTGCATCACAAAACCTCCGTCCACGTTGATGGTCTGACCCGTCACCTGGGCGGCGCGAGCCGAACTGAGAAACACAATCATATCCGCAATGTCTTGAGTCGTCTGCCACCGCTGCAGGGGAACCAATTGACGGATTTTATCCCCCGCCCAGTCCTCGTAGCTTCGTTTCTGATTCTCTGGTTGACGATCATTCCACGCCTGCCACACCGATTGATTCAACGGCGTCCGCACCATTCCCGGACAGACTGAATTCACGCGAATTCCCCCCGCAGCCAGGTCTTTTGCCAGGCACTGGGCGAAGTTGATATTCGCCGCTTTCGACGCGCTGTATGGCGGGTCGGTCTGTGATCCGATCTGCCCGGCAATCGAACTCACAAACACCATGCTCCCCGCGTCCGATTCCTGCATCAACGGCGTCACCGCATGCGCCACATTCACCATGCCCTGCATGTTGACTTCAAACACGCGCGGCCAGTCAGCCGGTGTGAGATTCGTAAACGGGAACCCGAATTTACCCGACCCGATCGCAGCCGCATGCACCAGGTGCGCGAACGACTTCACCTCCGCCACCGTCTGTCGGGTCACATCCTGTAACGCTTCAAAATCGGTGATATCGACTTGAAATCCATGCACTGGCTGCCCGGTTTCTGAAGCGAGTTGTTCCGCCACCGCCGTCACCCGGTCCGACTGATCCCAGAGAACGGGCAGGGCACCTTCCTCGGCAAAGGTTCGTGCGGTCGCCAGTCCAATTCCGCTGGCACCTCCGGTGATGATAACGGGAACGTTCTGTAATTTGAGATCCATAAGCTGCTGATCCTGCAGAGAAGTGAGGTGAGTCCAGTAACTGTTCCGCCCATTCTGATCGATGCCTTTTCTCCCTGCAAGCGGACTGTTATCTTGAAGGAACCGAAACAGGACACCCGGAACCGCAGCTGCAAAGGAACCTCTATGAAACTGGGGATGATCAACTCCGCCTGGGCTCAGGCCGGTCGTGATACCGCTTGGGGATTGCACAAAACGAAAGAGATCGGCTTTGACAGCGTGGATATCTTCGTCGATCCGCAGGATGTCGACATCCGCGAGCGGAGACTGGTTAAGGATACCTGTGACCAGCTCGACCTGCCCATCATGTCCGTCTGCTGTGTCGCGGTCGGCCTGATCGATTTCAATCCCAGCGTGCAGCGGTTCCATCTCCAGCGCGTCAAGGATTACCTCGATCTCTGTTACGAGTACGAGGCACGCAACCTCTTGCTGGTGCTCGGGGAATACATCTGGAACCGCGAAGTCATCCCCCCCGCAGAGCAGTGGCAGACCGCGGTGGAGAATTGTCGCAGGCTCGCGGAATACGCGGCCAACCTGGGGCTGGAAATCGCCTTGGAACTCGAACCGTTTCCCCTTTCGCTGCTCAACGACGTCGATTCCATGGTCCGCTTCGTCGATGAAGTCGATCATCCCGCGCTCAAGGCCAATATCGATGTCTCGCACCTCCTGCTCGCCGGCGTCGAACCACCCGAACTGCAGAAGCTGCAGGGCAAAGCCATCCATGTTCACATTTCGGACTGCGACGGTAAAGTGCACGGCGATCTGCCTCCCGGACGCGGCGTTGTTCACTTCGAACCCTACCTGGCTGAGATTAAAAAATTGAACATCGACGGAGCCATTTCGCTCGAGCTCGAGTATTCCCCCGAACCCGACAAAATCGAGGAATGGGTCCGCGAAGCATACGAATCCACTGATTCCCTCATGAAACAGGCCGGTTTGCGTGGTTGAAATCGACTTAAACCGGCGGAAATTGCCGTGAAACGAGAGAGTTTTTTGATTTCCATGAATCCCCCTGTCTGTTGCTTGAAGTTTTGACGGCGTTTCCCTAATTTCGCTGCTGGAGACGCCCACTGGCTGGCGTTAATTTCGGAACTTTTTACAAATATTGAGAATTCAAACAATGGCCGATCTGATTGCCCCTCACGGAGGGTTGACTGAACCCGTTTGCTGTACAGTGCCCGCAGGGGAAATTGACAGCTTCAAAGCCGAAGCAGCCAGCCTGCCCCAGGTTCCTGTTTCTGCCGCCGACTTGTCTACCGTATACCGCCTCGGCGACGGGACTCTGAGCCCGCTGACCGGACCGATGAACGGGGACGTCTACAACCGCGTGCTGGACGAAGCCTGCATCGAAGTCAACGGTAAGAAATACGCCTGGACCATCCCGCTGGCACTGCCCGTCACCTCCGAACTGGCCGGCACCCTCTCCAGCGGACAGAAAGTCGCTCTGACCTGCCCGGAAGGCGAAATCGTCGCGATCCTGGAAATCGGCGACGTTTTCGAATGGGACAAACCCAAATACATCCAGAGCGTCTACCAGACCGAACGGACCGACCACCCCGGTGCTGCCATGGTCCTCGAAGGCGATGCCGACAAGACTCACCTGATCGGTGGTGAAATCCGCGTTCTGCCTCAGCCTAAGAACAGCGAATTCGGCAAATACGTTCTGACTCCTCGCGAAGTCCGTGCTCTGATCGCTGAAAAAGGCTGGGATGCCGTGGTTGCCTTCCAGACCCGCAACCCGCTGCACCGGGCTCACGAATACGCCCTGGTCTACGGTCTCGAAAAACTCCTGAAAGACGGCAAGAACGCCGGCGCTGTCCTCAACCCGCTGATCGGGGAAACCAAGAGCGACGACGTGAGTGCAGAGATCCGCATGCAGACCTACGAAAAGCTGATCGAAAACCGCGAACTGGGCGATGGCGACAGCGATCCCGAACTCTGGGGTGCTCGCGACGACAATCCTCCCGATCGCGTTCTGCTGCTCGGTCTGGACATCAAAATGTTCTACGGCGGTCCCAAAGAAGCCGTCATGCACGCCATCTACCGTCAGAACATGGGCTACACGAACATCATCATCGGTCGTAAACATGCCGACGCTCCTTACGCAGACGGCACCGCGATCTGGGGTGACTTCGACGCCCAGGAAATCTTCAACAACCTGAATGGCGAACTGCTGATTCAGCCCGTCAACGTTGGCTTCGCAGCCTACTACGAATCGATGGGCCGCGTCGACCTGATGGAAAACCATTCGGAAGAAAAGCCGGTCTTCATCTCCGGAAAAGAAGTCCGTGCCACCCTCCAGAAGGGGGAAATGGTTGATCCCCGGATCATGCGGGAAAGTACTTCCCAGATTCTCGCTGAGGCCATGAAGGTCTCCTGAGTGATCCCGGTTTAACCGAGAACCAGCTACCGGCAGACAGGCCTCGACCTGTCTGCCTTTTTTCATGCGCACAACACGCGGCGCTCGTCCCACTCCTGGTTGTTCTCTCATAAACAGATCTCACTTTCCTGTACGCACCACTGCGCAGATCCTGAGTGGGACTGCTCAAATTGAACTTGAACCGCCCCCGCCGATCCGTACCCTGTTTCGAACGTGGCTCGCGCGCGAGGCAGGTCACCGTGCACCGGAACAGGACGCACCACTGACTCAGATTCACCTGAATCACGAACAATTTTCACCGGCTTTTCAGTAGAACAGTTTGAGCTGGTTCGCAAAGTTCTCCCCCCGATGTTCAGGGCAGACCAGGACAGATTCCGGTCAGACAAGGACAAAATCCGGGACACACCAGGACAAAATCCGGCCACATCGGGACAAAATTCTGTCTTGACCCCCAGCTGCCCTTCAACAAAATCAGAACAGCGCGTAGGGGCAGTGCCTGTGTGCCTGCCCGCCGAGCGACGATCCACCCGCTCCAGACTCCAATAAATTCCCATATTCCTTCTCCTGAGCGGCAAGGCGCTAGTAACTCCGATTACAAATAGTTTCCCACCAAAGCAAATTGTTGCCATTGCTTCCTGGTTTTCCTGAGTTCTCTCCAGGTGCGGGGGCGTTCGATCTGCTGTCTTTTCTGTGTGCGGTGGCCGGTATACGCCCAGCGCATGGGGCGGGCCAGATGCTGGTTGAAGTATTCAATGAACCGCCGTAATTTCTCGATCAGATCCTGTTTGGAAGTGAAGCTGCCCCGACGCAGTGCGCGGCGTTTGATGATGCCGAACACGATTTCGATCTGGTTCAACCAGGAACTGTGGTTGGGCAGATACACAAAACGAATACGATGTGCCGGGGCGGTCAGAAACTCACGCCGACTGGTCATCGTTTTCAGCACACCTTCGCGTTTGACCTTTCCCAGGGTGTCAGGATCGATACCCAACTGTTCTGCCACCAGCTT